>SMWS01000108.1 GCA_004356685.1 Deltaproteobacteria bacterium | reverse complement strand
TTTCAACATTTCTAAGCACGCTAAATGTATTAATCCCTGCAGAGGACAGATTTCATATTAATCTGCTTCTAAACACTGTTTCAAAGGATTTAAAGGTTGATGCAGCAGGGCTTAAGAATCTCGATCAATCGTCTCTTGTGTATGAGCTGACAGACAAACTGGAAGCTATATTAGATGCTGTTGAAAAAAATGACTGGAAAAAATCTGCATCTTTATGGCTTGATTATCAAAAATTAGAAAATCAGTATGGACCTGTTTTTAAATAGAAAAAAGAGGGTTATATGAAAAAACATTATAAACTTATTTTGATAGTCACACTGCTGCTTACAACTTTTGCAAATCATAAATCAATTGCCGGCATAGAAGAAAATACGGAGCAAAAAACACTAACTCTGGCTTTTATACCACAGGAAAATCCTGAAAAACTCATTGGTGATATTAACAAAATAACAAAATATCTTGCAAATGAGATAGGGATAAATGTAAAGGGCTATGTGACTCAGGATCATGCCGCAGCCGTAGAAGCTCTAAGAAGCGGGCAAGCCGATATTTCATTTATGGGTGGCCTGCCCTATGTATTGGCTCATAATGAAATAGGAGCCGAGGTTCTGCTTTCCGAGGTGTATAGAGGCAGGGCTTTTTATAGAGGAAGAATATTTGTAAGAAGAGACAGCGGAATAAATGACGTAAAAGATCTAAAGGGAAAGAGTATAGCTTTTGCCGATCCGATTTCGGAGTCCGGATATTTATATCCACTGGATATATTTGTGAAAAAAGGTTATCTGGGGCAGGACGAAGACCCTAATAACTTTTTTAAAACGGTTTACTTTGCCGGTGGATATCAGCAGGCTATTCAGGCAGTTGCAAACGGACTTGTAGACGCAGCAGGCGTTAGCCAATATGCCGACCTGCTACTGACCCCTGAACAGCTTGCCAAAGTAAAATGGATAGCCGAATCCACCGATATTCCTTCACACGTTGTGTGTTCAAGAAAAGGGCTCAACACTGAAATTAAAGAAAATTTTAAAAAAGCAATGCTTAAGCTTAACACCCCTCAGTATAGCTATTTACTAAAATATGTGTATAGCCCTGATGGTTATGTAGAGGCAACTCATAAAAATTACGAACATGTTGAGCAGATGGCAAAACGTTACGGATATTTAAAATAATAAAGCCCAAAAAAAGTGAGGATTAATCATGGAAGTTTATATTGGTCAAGATAAAAACAGGTCCAGTCAGTCATATCCTGATCTGGCAGAAATAGAAGTCAGGAACCTAAAAGTCAGATATCCAGGTGACGACAGAGATGTTTTAAATATTGAAGACCTTATAATTCCCAAAGGGCAAACCCTGGGGATTATAGGTTCAAGCGGAGCAGGTAAAACAACTTTTTTAAGGACTATCGGTGGTTTTGTAAAGCCATATTCAGGGTCGGTTACCGTAACTAACAACACTAGGGGCAATATTGGATTTATATTCCAGAACTTTAACCTTATCGGAAGAGGAACCGTCTTTGAAAATGTTCTTTTTGGAAGACTTGGCAAAACAAGCACTATAAAAAGCATATTTGGAATGTTCTCCGATAGAGACAAAGATATCGCCTTTGAAGCAATAAAAGAAGTAAATCTTACAAGCCAGATCGATCAGAGAACAGACACTTTAAGTGGAGGAGAAATGCAGAGAGTAGCGATCGCAAGAGCAATTGCTCAGGAAGCGGGTGTGATTCTTGCTGACGAGCCTGTAAGCAATCTTGACCCTGCACTTTCTCATGAAATATTGGATCTTCTTGTGCAATCAAGCACAAAACATAGAGCAACATTAATAATCAATCTCCACCAGCCTGCTTTAGCAAAGAGATATGTTCAAAGGATTATTGGGCTTAGAAAAGGCAAAATAGTTTTCGACAAAGAATCTTCTCTGCTCGACAACTCTCACCTGAATTCAATATATGAAACAGAATTTGAATCTTCTATAATGTTTGAGTCTAAAAATTAATATATAAATCTTGAGAACAGATTATATCCGCTCTACTAAATCACGGGTTAATATACAAAGAATATTAACCTTCTTTATTTTGATAATCTTATTTTTTTGGTCATCCAGGGGAGCAGATGTTCAACCGACAAAGCTTTTTGAAGGGCTTCCTAGAATGGCTGATTTTTTTTCTCGTATGGTTCCGCCAGATACAAGTGTTGCCAAAACAGTTTTCAAATCTATGGTTGAGACGATTCAAATTGCCTTATTTGGCACATTTTTAAGTGCAATTATCTCTTTTTTTGCAGGCATACTGGCGGCTGAAAATATAACTCCAAGGTATATTAACAGACCCGTAAAGTGGCTACTTGCAATGTTAAGAGGTATACCGGTAATTCTCCTTGCACTCCTGTTTGTAAGCACTGTTGGACTGGGCCCTTTTCCGGGAGTACTTGCAATAGCGCTGCATTCTACCGGAATGCTTGGTAAATTTTATTCTGAGGCTATGGAAAATGCCCAAATAGGTCCTATAGAAGCGCTGGAATCGGCCGGGGCCAATTTTGTCCAAAAAATAAGGTTTGGAATTCTCAGTCAGGTTGCACCCGACCTGGCAAGAGATACTCTTTTCAGGTTTGAGCTTAACCTTAGAGAATCTCTCGTATTAGGTCTTGTCGGCGCTGGTGGAATAGGGTTTTATATACTTTTATATATTCGTTCCTTTCAATATGAAAAAGTGGCAACACTTACGTTGGTTGTTCTAGTTGCTGTTGTTATAATAGAACAGATAAGTATCTCTATTAGGAAGAGTTTGCGTTAACACAACTTGAATTTATTAGTTTAAAAATATAATATATAGCCTTAATTGTTTATTAAACAACTTTAACTTAGTAATATAAACAGATTAAGCTATTGTGAAAATTAAAATCCTGGGATGCTCCGGAGCTAGAAGTATAAACAGCGATCCGACTTGTTTCTTAATCGATAATAAAATCTTAATCGATGCGGGTTCAATTACGAGAAACCTGGATGATGAATCCCTTAAACATTTGGAGCACCTTCTGATTACACACTCACATTTTGATCACATTGCAGACCTTCCTTTTTTAATGGAAAAACTTTTTTGGATTAAAGAAGACCCATTTACAATGCATTCGTCTCAGGAAAGCAGGGATACAATCAGTACACATATACTGAATAATAACATTTGGCCAAATTTAGTTGAAATAGCGAAAAGCAGGAATGAAATTTTTAAGTGGAACGAATTTTCTAATTTAAAAACATTTAAAATATCAAACTACGAAATTACTCCAATACGTGTGAACCACATTGTGCCTACACACGGGCTAATAATTGACAATGGGAAATGTTCAATGGCTTTTACTGCTGACACCTATAAGACCGATCAATTTTGGGAATCTTGTAAAAACAAAAAAAATCTAAAAGCCATTATTGCTGGAGTAAGTTTTCCGAGTGAAAAGCAGCAAACAGCTAAAATCACCAAGCATTTAACACCTAAACTGTTTTATAACGAAGTTAAAAAGTTAGGAAGGGATGATATCAAATTTTATATATCACATATAAAACCACTTTTCAAAAAAGAAGTGTTAAGTGATTTAAGCAAGCTGCCATTTCAAAACCACTTAGATATTCTGGAAGATGGAAGAGAAATAACAATCAGTTAATCCGGGTGGGATTGGATTTGTGCAGAATCAGATAATTTATAATTGCTTTAAATCAATACTATAAAGTATCAACCTTTAAGCGCATCTTCAAACCTTTTCTTTCTCTCTTTTACTTTAATATCATCTAATTCAACTTTTAGTGTCATTGATTCCAGCTTCTGAATTCTTTCAGCTAATCCCGGGTGAGTACTATGTTGTTCTGATTCTACCGAGTTATAATGCTCGAGCACTTTTTTCTGATAATCTACTAAAGAAACAGGATTATAAGCGGCTCTTCGTAAATAATTTAAAGCATCATTATCTGCTTTAAATTCATCACTCTTATCATATCCGTTAATAGATACAGTATCTACGACTGAATCAACTGACTGTATGAAAGCGCCTGAAAAAACAGCTAAATGTAGTGGAGTTAGACTTGCGGCAAACCGAAATGGTTCCAATAAAATCGTTGATAGCACCCCGGATCTTCTTGAATCTTCTATAGATGAAATCCCGTCGCGATTATTAATATGTGCAATTTCATGAGCCAGCACAGCCGCGAGCTCATCTTCATTATCCAATGTATCTAAAAGTCCTTTGGTAATAAAAACTATTCCACCAGGACAGGCAAATGCATTTATATCTTTTGTATTTAATATACCAAAATGATAACCACCAGGCAGATCTGGATGATCAGAATTTACAGCAACAATATTTCCGACTAAATTAAGATATTTTGTAAGATCTTCATCTTCAAGAATAGTGTAAGTTGATACAATTTTAGCCGCTACAGCTCTTCCTATATAGTATTCCTGATCAGGTGTAATTCCTTTTGATCTTTCTATAGCTGCTGAAATTCTTTGCATAGATCTTTCTGGGGCTTTTAAAACTTTTTTAGCTGAACACCCAAAAAAGAGAAGTACACAAAATATTAGGATTAAAAATTTCATACAGGTATTTAAAATACCTCAATTAAAAAGAATAGAAAGCTGTTTATTAGTGAAATTTCTATACGGCCTAAATGCTTCCACTACGTGGGCATGCTCTTCCCTAGGCTGAAAAGCCCGGGGGGGATTGTGTTACACATTTATGAAATGTTTTATTAAATCCGCAACGTTAACAGTTTAAGGAAGTTTCAAACTACCTTGTTCTGCAAATTCTTCTAACTGAGCATCTGTAACTTCAAAACTCTCGATAGCTTCTAGAGTTCCAAACTTGGTATTAGGATTGGTAAACATATATAACTCTTGAAAAAATCCTTTACCAGCCAGTGAAATCTCATTGTGGGAAACTATCTGATCAGATGATACATCAAGATTTGTAAGAGTAACTTTTCTCTCTGTAATAGCTGAATTATGTATACAGCCTTCTTCATCTAAGAAACTCACCCAATTCCAATCACCCCTCTTATTTATAATGCTAATTTCATCATTGTAGTTTACTCTCGCCTTTACAGGTGAAAAAAATCTACATTCCTCTCTTATAGCATTTACACTTGATAAAACTCTTACATTTTCAGCTTTAGAAAATGTAACTCCTATAATTAAAATTGAAAAAACCAATAGGAACCTGCCCATTTTCTGCCTCCTAAAATCTTTTTACCCTACTCTTTCATTCCTTTCTTCCTAAACCTAACATTACCCTATTCTTTAACCTATTCTTTCAAAAAACACCCCTACCTACTATCAAATTTTATTACTTTCCAATCTTTTGTCAAGCTATTTGTTGACAATAAATCCCTACAGCGCTTCAAATAGAATTCAGAAGGCCCGTCATGTTGAAATTCATTAATTATTTTTGTAAATAACTCAATAGCATCCTGGAATTTCTTACTATTAAAAGAGCTCAAGCCCTTATTGTAAAGTTCAACCAATTCTATTGTTTTTTCATCAGCATTTTCTTTTTTATCGATCAATTCATATACTCCGGTTGATACCGTTTTCCCCTTGACTTCTATAAGCCCGATTTCTCTTGTTATAAACATTTCCCCTGTCTTTTTCAAAGTATCTTCACTTATCAATATATCAGTCCCAAAGTGCTTATTTAACGATTCCATCCTCGATGCGATGTTTACAGAATCACCTACAACAGTGTAGTCAAATACCCTGTCGCTTCCCAGATTACCTACAATAGCCTCCCCTGAGTGTATTCCCACTCTAAAAGATATATGGGGAAGCCCCTTTTTCTCAAATTCCTTGTTTTTTTCGGCTAACGATTTCATAGATGCTATAGCAGCCTGACATGCGTTGATCTCATCATTATCAGAATCGATTGGCGCTCCCCAAAACGCCATGACACAATCACCTATGTATTTATCTATAACACCTTTGTTTTCGATGATTTCGTCAGTAAAAAGATTTAAAACATCGATTAATATTTGTGATATTTCTTCTGGAGAAGTTTTTTCAGCAAGAGTTGTAAAACCGGACATATCAGCAAAAAATATCGTAACATGTTTTTTCATGCCACCAGGCTTAATTAGAGATGGATTATTAAGAAGATAGTTTGCAACCTGCTTATCCATATACTGCAGCAGGGTTTTTTCGGTTAATTCTCTTTTCTTTCCTTCTGTAGCATAACTGTAGGAAACTGCGACAATAAAACTGAGAATTAATGAAAAAACGGGATCAATAAAATTTAAATATATATAATATTTAAATAATAGAACGTCTGTAAAAATAATAATTGCAAAAAATACTATAAAAAAAGATAGGTTTCTCAAAAAAGAAGGGCTTTTCAACACAAAGTAGTTAATAAAAAAACAGATTAAAATTATTATTAGATATAAAATAACATTGGGAACCTTAGCTATGAAACGATTATTATAAAAATTGTCGAGTGTAGTAGCATGTATAACAATTCCACTAGAGACTGATGATACGGCTGTAGGCCTCAAATCAAAAAGACCGGGAGCTGTTAAACCTATAAGTACAATTTTATCTTTAAAATTATCTTTACTAATTATTGGTGTACCTGAGGACTGGCTATCAAGATAACTCTTTAATATCTGAGAAGCAGAAAATGATCTAAAGGCATTTTCTTTACTGTAATAATTAAGTAAAACTCTGCCCTGCTCCATAGGGATTTTCTTGCCATCTTTATTCAATATTCCCTTCTCTATGCTGACACCCTGATCATTTAAAAGAAAATTAAGTAAAAAATGAGGAATGAAATAATCACCTATTTTGAAAAATAATGGGATACTTCGGTAAACACCATCACTATCAGGTGCGATGGTAATATTTCCTGAACTTACTATTGCATCTTTAACAAGATCAATCGGATTTATTGCTGATCTAAACTCACTTGTAGCAGTAACCTGCTGCTTTAAAGATACCCTTTTCAGTAGTTTATGATCTTGTTCTGAAAGTTTATAAAATCTTTTTGTCAAAAATATTGGCAGGTAAACATTAGAATTTTTTCTTATAGCTTCAGCGAATATTTGATCATCCTCGAGACCATAAGAAGAGGGCTCAGTAAACAGAATATCCACAAATACTGCTTCTGCTTCAGACAGGTATTCAATAATAGGAGCGTAGATCTGCCGTGGCCACGGCCAGCTTATTCCTTCTCTATTTACATCGTCAAGGCTTCTCTGATCAATTTCTACTATTACAATATTATTTAGAGCTTTAATAGCAGAAGGTGATTCAGGGTTTAAATATCTTGAGAATAGATCAAAGGTAGAGTTTTTAAAATCGTTTGTGACACCGGCATAAGAAGATAATATTATTAAAAGTGAACATGCAGTGCCAAGTATAAAAGTCTTCTTAACTTGTTCTGTAAATAAACTAATTCGATTTTACTCCTTAATAAAATACTTTATATCTAACATGATAATAGATCGCAAAAGATACATGAGAAAATATTATACTGAAACATTGCTCAGCTAATGAATAGGATTTTTCAGATTATTCTAAGTGCACTGAGTAATATGTAGATTGCAAAAATAATTATTGTTATTCTTTTGATTAACCCCTTTATTCCGCCAAGCGCTATTCCTATTTTTTCACCGCATCCAGGGCATGTGTCAATTTTAATCCCTATTTCATAACCACACTCTTTACACCTGGTGACATCCATTATAATGATTCCTTCATTTTGAGATATTCTCCATAAGTATAACAAATTATTGGTTAGATTTTCTGAATAAATGAGGACTGATTGCTAATAGTTTTTCAGTGATTCTTTCACTTAGTTTTGCTTCATAAAGCGTTGAGACCCTAGATATTTGATCAATTTTCAGTTTTTTAGAACCACTTAAATCGGCACCTTGCAAATTAGAACCCTCTAAATTTACAAGCCTGAAATTACAATCAGAAAGATTAGAATTCTTTAAGATGGCATTTTTGATTAGGGCTCCCTCTAAGTTTGCCCCGCTGAAGTTAGCATTACTACAGTTAGCATTTTCCAGATTTGCGCCGTACAGGTTAGCATTTTCAAAATTTGCACCAGTAAAATTACAACTTTTACAAAATGCCAGTTTCAAGTTCGCATTTTTAAAGTTATAATTTTGAAGGTCCATTTCAGGTAAGTTTGCCCAGCTAAAATCCGGCGTCTCATGAGGATTTTCTTTGCGCCAAGAATTCCATTTTTCAGCACCCATTTTTAGTATTTCTAGATGGTTTTTATTAGACATCTTTAAATATTACAAGATTTTATATTAGTTTAATCTTAATAGGGCAGGCTGGACTAAATCGGGGTGTATTTGTTTAATTTGCCCGGCCAATTTCCCAACAACGTCCTTTATGTCCCACTGAGCACCCTCTGACATCCTGAGATTTATTAAATGATAAAGTTCCCACAGATCAAAACTTGCCAGAACACACCTGTTATGAGCATTTGTAACAAGATAGCTTGCCTCTATTTTCATATTCTCATTAACTAGTTTTGTGTAAAGATTCTCACTTAAGTTGGCAGCCTCCAAAAGCATATCTTTAATTCCTGCACCTTCTATGTTTGGAGGAATAGTGGTTCCATATTTTATACCCGGTTCTTTTATTATCCATTTTACCTTTCTGTGACGAAGCAGTTGATGCCAGCAAGCTTCACTAAGAATGATTTGAGCTTCATAATTGATAAGCCTGAAAACATTCATAGGGTTATCAAACTTAGTAAGCTTTTCAACAGATTTTCTCAGTAGTAGTAGCTTCTTTTCATTGTCATAGTCTTTAAATTCGTCCGATAAACTCTCAGTACTCAGTTCTGAATGCTGAAAAAGGATTGCGTTTACTATCTTATCCAAGGCGGTGTCTTGTGGATTAGTAGTGCCTTTCCCAGTCCAATCAACAAGATTGATATTTGATTTCTTTGATCCTGAATAAACACCGTTTGTGTTTAATTTTATGAGATTTTCAAAATCTTCTCTTGTTTCCTTTATGTATTTATTCTCATTTGCATATTTAACCAGAGTGGGAACTGAAAATCTGACCTCTTCTTTGATCTCACTTGCTCTCTTTACAGCTTCAGGATAGTTGCTGGAAAGAAGAATTGTAAGCGTATCTTCAATCGCCCTTGCATTGGCAGTCATACCTAGATTGGTAAAGGTTGCTAGATTAAGCGCATACCTAGCATCTTCAAAAGCTAATTTCTCAAGAGCCCTGAAATGTGATTTTTCGTCTTTTCCTTCAGGTACAGCTACACTGTCTTTTAGATAATCAAACAGCTTAGTGTTTAAATCAGAGTAAATATCATAAATCTTATTGTTTAATTCTACATACTCTTTGAGTAGATTAGACCTAGTATTTAATGTCTCCGGAACGTAAAAATCACCTTTTTGCGGTTTTTGATATCTTTGAGAATATTCGGTGAAGGAAAGATATTCGTTTGAGGTCTCTAATATTGATGAAAAAAGCCTTGATACTTTTTCAATAC
The DNA here is from genome assembly GCA_004356685.1 of Deltaproteobacteria bacterium. Taxonomy (GTDB): domain Bacteria; phylum Desulfobacterota_D; class UBA1144; order Nemesobacterales; family N074bin48; genus N074bin48. The sequence continues at coordinate 9,810 of SMWS01000108.1, read as the reverse complement.
CAATGTGTACAGTCGCATGTTCTGCAACAGATGCGTGGCCATAATTCAAAACCCACTTTTCATGAAATTTTGTGGCTCTTTCCTGACCTTGTTGTTCTTCTCTGATTACAGTGCCAATATTTTCTCTAAAGCTTTTTGGGCTTCTGCTGACATATGCAAAGATTACCGCTATTACTTCTTCGGGGATATTGCTTACTGTATAAATATCCTTATTTGTATTAGATACATAATTTTTTATTTCGTTTTCATTATTAACTTGTTCTTCGGACATTAAGTTTCCTTTAAATTGTAATTAAGATGCTTTTATATCTTTTTTAATTTGACTCACTATATGAGAAATCACCATGGTCGGTTTGCCATATATAACTGCATCGGCATAATTATCCGCTTCGCTTTGTCTTTCATTAACAATTGCTATTTTTGAACCACTTTCCGCAGCAATTGTTTGCAATGAAGATAGGGGTGAATCATCTAAATATGCTCCTATGATAAAAAACAAATCGCAATTATACAATTTCATCCAGGCTTCACGAAGCTCCCAGTGAGGAAGCGGTTGTCCGGGAAAAGAAATTGGGGGTTTTAGAAGATCATTATTGCACTCTTCACAAGCTGGAATTTTCTTTCCATCTTGCAGCTGAGTGTTAATTTGCTCAAGGCTGTAATCTTTACCGCAGTTTGGACAGGTTACCCAGAGTATTGATCCGAGAAGTTCGACGACAGAAGAGCTCCCGGATTTTTGCTGAAGACCATCTGTAGACCCAGTAAAGATATAGTCAACATTACATATAATTTCAAGCTCGGCAACTGCTTTATGAGCGCTATTAGGCTCAGCCTGCGATAATACAGGATACAACTTCCCTATTTTTTGCCAATAAGCTTCCCTTACTGCAGGATTTTCACGAAATTCCCTAATATTGGGGTTAAACTTTGAGTCTGCAAAATCCGGAATACCTGATTCTAAAGAAAGTTCAGGCCCTGTGAGGATTATAATATTAGAAGATTCTTTCAACCAGTCTATAACTACTCTTACAACATCCTGTTCCACAATAGGGATTATACTATCACTATTAAATAAGTGTCAATCAATATGAAAATCTCACAATAACGTCTGATTCTTTGGTATATTATTTTTTAAATTAGTTGCTCTTCAGAATTATTATTTTTAAATAAAGCTATATTGGATTTTAATATTTATTTATGTTTATTGATTTTAAAATAAAGTGTGTAAATATTTATAAAACCTAAACTTTTTGTCTTACCATTCGTAATATAGCAATAAGGATTAGCTGATGCAAAACTATGAAAGCTGGATATATATTCTTAATCAAATTGTAGAGTCTGTACCTACTCAGCAGGTCAACATATCAACATTAATATATACGGCGGGTCCTGTAGTAAAGTTTGTTTTAGTTATATTACTGTTAATGTCATTTATTTCTTGGATGATTGTTTTTTCCAAGTACTTAATGATTAAGAGCGCCAGAAACAAATCAGAAAAATTTCTGGATTTATATCATACAAGTGGAAATTTTGGAAATTTGTTTACTTCAACAAAACACATAGGCGGTCCTGTGGCAGAAATGTTCAGAGCCGGATATACAGAACTGCTAAAAATTAAGAATTCAAAGACTCAAGGTATTAATCAGGATAGTAATTCAATGCAAGCAGACAACTTATCTCCCGATCTCGATAACATTGTAATAATTGACCGTGTCATAAAAAAAACAATGTCATCTGAAATATCAAAACTGGAAGGATCACTCACATTCCTTGCTACTACAGGAAGCACCGCACCATTCATTGGACTGTTTGGAACTGTTTGGGGAATCATGAATTCCTTCATAGGCCTTGCAAGCAGCCAGGATGTGTCTACTTTACAGGCTGTAGCCCCAGGAATAGCAGAAGCACTGATCGCAACAGCAGTTGGTCTTGCTGCAGCAATTCCTGCGGTTGTCGCTTACAATTATTTTATTAGCAAAGTAAGGGTTATTTCAATAGAAATGGACAATTTTTTAGCGGAATTTTTAAATGTAGCCGAAAGGTATATATCCAAACTATAAAGATAAATTATGGCAATTAGCTCTAATAACAACAATCGTCTGGTTTCAGAGATAAATGTTACTCCTTTTGTAGATGTGATGCTCGTATTGCTGGTAATTTTCATGGTGACGACACCTATTTTATATCAGGGGGTTGATGTTAATTTACCAAAAGCATCGTCACAGCCCATATCCTCCAAATCACAAAAAAATATAATTGTTACAGTGAATAAAGAAGGTAAAATTTATATAGAGAAAGAACAACTTACACTAAGAGATTTGGGAGCAAAGGTTAAAACTCTGGTTAGACAAAGCGGCAAACAACCAGGTGAGCAAGAGATATATCTTAGAGCTGATAAAGAAGTGGCTTACGGCATAGTAATGGAAGTAATGTCAAAGATTAGAAGTGGTGGAATTGAAAAGATTGGTTTGATAACAGAACCTCTGGAAGATAAATAATTTAAGTTTGATGAAAAGAAAAGTGAAAAAAGCTAAATCTTCTATATTCTATGGATTCGTTTTATCACTCAGCCTGCACCTGTTTCTAATTCTCACTATTCTTTTTTGGGGATTTAGTACTCCCGCTTCAATAAGAAAACCTCAATTTATTTCGGGAAGGCTTGTGACTTTAGAAAAAGCTACCAGATCAGGACCAAAAGGTTCATCTGGAATCAAACAGCAATCTAAACCAAAAGTTGAAAAACCTAAAGTAGAAAAAAAACCTGAGGTTGTAAAGAAAAAAGAACCAGAGAAAATAAAAAAACCTGAAGTAGTTAAAAAACCACCAAAGAAGCAAGATCCGCCAAAGCCTAAGCCGCCTGAAAAAAATGTGGTAGATCTTAATCAAGATAAAAAGCCAAAACCTAAACCTACACCAAAACCAGTTGCAAAATCGAGGGATTTAGAAAAGGAAACCCAGGACATACTGGAAAAGATAAGAAACGACAAGGCAAGACGCGATGTACTGGCAAATCTAAAAAAAGAATCTAGTAAGATACAAGTTGCCAAAGTCGACTCAAATCCTTATGATATAGCCGGATCTGACAGAAACTTGTCTGCGAGCACAAATTCATTAATAGCCAATCGATTTGTAGAAATGATAAGATCCGAAATCGCTGCCAACTGGAATATTCCACCTAATATTCCCACCGACGGAAGTCTTGAGAGTAAAGTATTTTTCAGAATAGATGAATATGGAAAAGTATTTGATATTAGAATTGAAAAAAGCTCTGGAAATAGCGCTTTTGATGAATTTTGCAAGCGAGCGCTTAGAAAAGCTTCTCCTCTAAATGCTCCTCCTCCACAAATTTTACATGAAGCAATAACAGAAGGCGTGGAAGTATCTTTTAGCAACAACTCTTCATACTAGTTTCATAATATTATTATTACTCATATATAAATGAATCTGATACTTATTAGACATGGCGAAACTGAGTGGAATAAGCTTGGACTTTGCCAGGGAATTTCAGATATTAACTTAAGCGAATTTGGGAAAATACAGGCCTCTTGTCTTGCAGAATCACTAAAAGACTCCCCTATTGACTTTATATATTCAAGCAACCTCAAAAGAGCCTATGAAACTGCCAGCGTTATTGCAGAAGATCATGACCTTAGTGTAAAAGTAGAAGACGGTTTCAGGGAAATGGATCAGGGAGATTTCGAGGGACAGCCTTTTGAAAGAATAAAGCAAACTCATACAGAACTCCTACAATCCTGGAGGGCAGATCCTGCAAACTTTAGAATACCAAATGGAGAAACCCTGCAAGAAGTACAGGATAGGGCATATAATGCTCTTAGGAATATATATGTTAATCACTGCTGCAAAAATGTTTTGATTGTAAGTCATAACTTTACTATTATCACTCTTCTCTGTAAGTTTCAGGGTGAAAGTTTAAAAGATTTCTATAAATATAAGATAAAAGAAACATCCAAACATATAATTAAATTTAAAAATGACAGTTATATTGTAGAACTTCTTAATGACACAGACCACCTGAGCAACATAAATTAATCAAAAAAAGACTGAAACCTTCTAATAAGATTTCTAAAACTTATGAAAGAATCATTAAAAAATATAGTAAGAGATAGTGTAGAAGATCTTTTTTTCTCTAATAAAGATGATTTCCCAATATTAGATATTGAAATTTCAATCCCCAAAAAAAGGGAGTTTGGAGATTATTCTTCAAACATAGCAATGGTTCTGACAAAAGTGCTTAAGAAAAAACCAAGAGATATAGCAGAGCATATATCAGATAAATTGAGCACTTCACATCCTGTGCTCTTTAAAAAAATAGAAATAGCGGGGCCGGGGTTTTTAAATTTTTTTATAGATGAAATCTCACTAATGTCTGAATTAGAGGAAATTGAAAAACAGGGGGATTGCTTTGGACAAACCGATCTGGGTCAAGGGCAAAAAGTTATTGTCGAATTTGTAAGCGCCAACCCCACAGGTTATCTACACCTGGGACATGCTAGAAATGCCGTCGTTGGTGACGGCGTATCCAATATTTTAAAGGCCTGCGGTTATGACGTAACCACCGAATTCTATATTAATGATACAGGAAGACAGATAGAAATGCTTGGAGTTTCAGTTTATAGAAAATATCAGCAAATCTTTGGGGCAGATATTGAAATTCCAGAAGATGGCTACAAGGGAAGCTATATTGCTGATATAGCAAATGAAATAAATAATCAAATTGGGGATGAATTAATAAAGAATGAAACAGAGCAAGAGTCCCTGGATTTTTGCAAAAACTATGCAAAAGACAGACTTTTAGTAGATATTAAGGATGACTTGAGCAAAGCGGGCATATATTTTGATAAATGGTTTAGTGAAAAAGAAGGACTTCACGGTAAAAAAGAAAAAAACAGAATTGATCCAATAAAAAAACGGCTCGAAAAAAATAATGCATTAGAAAAAAAAGATAATGCTCTATGGTTTAAAGCCACAGAATTTGGAGACACTCAGGATTGGGTACTTATTAAAAGTGATGGCACACCAACTTATTTAATAGCCGATATTGCATATCATAATGAAAAAATCGAAAGAGGATTCGATAAATTAATAAATATCTGGGGTGCAGATCATCATAGTCATATCGGCAGACTCAAATCGGCAATTAAGGCACTTGGTTATGATCAGTCAATTCTACAAGTTCTTTTAATCCAGTTTGTAAGGTTGGTGAGTAATGGAAAAGAGGTTTCCATGTCTAAAAGATCCGGTGAATATGTGACTATGAGAGAAGTTTTAGAAGATGTAGGTTCAGATGTTCTTAGATTTTTTATGCTTATGAGAAGTTCGGACAGTCACCTGGACTTTGACCTTGAACTTGCAAAAAAACAGTCAAGTGAAAACCCTGTCTATTATGTTCAATATGCACATGCCAGAATAAACAGCATATTTGAAAAAGCCGGGCAGGCTAATATAAAAGAATCAAATGAATATTTAGGTCTATTGGATAAAGCAGAGGAAATAGAAATTGCCAAAACACTTCTTAATTTTCCAGAGGTTATTAAAGATAGCGCTAATACCCTGACCCCACACAAAATAACTTTTTACCTGCAAGAATTAGCATCTCAGTTCCATGTATATTATAATAAATATAAAATAATTGGAGATGATGATAAAACAAGCAGCATGAGACTTTATCTCATAAAATGTGTAAAAACCGTTATACATAACGGATTAAAAATACTAGGCGTATCAGCGCCCGAGAGGATGTAAATATGAGTGAAACAAAAAGCCCGACAAATCGTCAAATAATTTTTTTATTTCTAGGTTTTTTAATTTTATTTATTTTAGTATTTGCGCTTGGAGTAATAGTAGGAAAGGGTCTGGGTGATTCTGAAATTCAAATTGCAAAGAAGCTTCCCAAAAATGAAGTAACCAGCGCTTTAGATATTAAAGAAGATGAAAATGAAATAAGCACCGGTGATATATCGCAACAGGAGCTTCAGGATATATTAAACGAGACTAAGACTGATGACCCTCAAAAAACCGAAGAACCCGCTACAGAAGAATCAATGAAATTCGACCCAACAGCCGATGAAAAGAAAATTGCCATGAATGCTGAGTCAGAAGTAAGTCTCAAAATTGAAATACCTGAAATTCTAAAAGAAGAGAAAAAATCATTGCTATCAAAGAACACTCCTCTTCCCCCGGTAGTTGCAGACGGTCAGTACACAATTCAAATAGGCTCTTTCAAAAACGAATCTGATGCAAAGAAACTTCAGAACAAACTTAAAACCAAAGGCTATCCCGCTTTTTTAAAACAGGTAACTATCGGTGAGGATACATGGTTTAGATTAAGAATAGGAACGTTTGAGACTAAAGATCAGGCTAAGATTTACGGTGACATACTGCTTAAAAGAGAACCCAAATTAATAAAATCCGTATACGCAGCTCTAAATGTATGATTTAATAATTATTCTTAAATAACTAAACAACGCAAAAAATTTATGATTTTAGCGTTTTACTGAGCCGCGGTATTAAATTTGACTGCTAGCTCAAGCCTGTTATTTGTTCCTAATTTTTTAAATATTTTAGTTAGATGTGTCTTTACGGTTTTTTCAGTAATGTAGAGCTTGCTGGCTATTTTTTTGTTGCTGTTTCCTCTAAGTATAAGCCTTGCAATTTCTTCTTCTCTTCTTGTAAGATTGTGGCTGCCCAAAGAATATTTCTTCTTCTTTGTCTGGGTTACCATCTTGGGAAGTATCTGGTTTAACGTATCAATCTCAAGCCATATATTTCCATTATGCACAGTTCTTATAGCTTCTACCAATTGAGTGGATTCAGAAGTGCTGGTAAGACAACCCCTAACACCTGAGGTTAGAGTGTTAATCAAAAAAGCGTTATTAAATTTATTGAGAAGTAAGATTACTTTAGATGAATAACCACTGTTTTCTATATATTCTAAAGCGGTATTTAAATCGAGATCCGGCACATTGTTTTCAATACAGATGATATCTGGTTCATTTCTCTTAATCTGATCGATTAAGCTTGAAGCCTCTGTTTCTTCAAAAACAATGTTAAAGCCATCTTGTTTTTCAACAATATTCCGTATTCCCTCAAGTACCAGTCTGGGAGAGGCAAGAATACCAACAGATATTGCTGCGCCCGTATGACGATTGCTTCCAGCTTGATTAGTTTTAGTACAGGCAACCACACCGTTTTCAGAGGCAATTTGAAATTTAATTAGGCAGCCTATAAAAGCGCCTTTATCATTGTGTATTGGACTGGAGTCTATACATATTGGAACATTTGGTTTATTAATGGTAATGAGCTCAGTATGCATATGGTTATTTTTACTGTAGATATCTTCTACAGAATTCTCATATGGTATTTTGACTATCTTATCAAGATCATTGGCAAACAATGCCTCTTTGTCCAAGCCAAGAGCCATTTCAGACTGTTTGTTTGCAAAAGTGATCTTTCCCTTATTATCTATAATCAATATACAACTTTCCAAGGTATTAAATGAACTTTCTAACCTTTCACTAGTTTCCCTAAGTTCAGAAAGCTTATTATAGCTATTTAGAGCAATTTCGATTACTGATTTTAGCTCTTTTACCTCAAATGGCTTTACAATATACCCAAAAGGAGTGCTCCTTTTAGCTCTTTCTAAGGTTTCATCATCTGCGTAGGCTGTTAGATAAACGACAGGCGTTCTATATTTATTATAAATAACTTCTGCTGTTTGTATCCCATCCATTTCCCCGTCTAAAACCACATCCATTAAAACAATATGGGGTCTAACACTTTCTATTTTTTCAAGCGCTTCTTCTCCAGACGATACTGTAACTGGAACTATATAACCTAGCTGTTTTAGCCTTGTCTGAATATTTTTAGCCACAATACTTTCATCTTCTACTACCATTACCCTTGTTTTTTGCATAAGATATACTCCTAAAAAATGTTAAATGGGAAATTTTATTCTGAACCTTGTTCCCTTCCGCCTGTCTATTTTAATCGATCCCTTAAGCTGATTTGTAAGAGCTTGTACTAATTGTAAACCTAAAGACTTGGTTTGTCTAAGCCTGAATTTTTTTGGAAGTCCTACACCATTGTCAGATGTAGTCAGAATGAAGTACTCATCTTCTGAATCAAGCCTTACATTAACCTGTCCTTCTAAATCATCTGGGAAAGCATGTTTAAGTGAATTTGATATAAGCTCATTTACGATCAAGCCCAATTGTATTGCCCTGTTAAAATCTATGTTTGCTTCATTAATATCTATTTTCATAGAAATCCGTTTTGTATTAACCCCATAAATTTTAAATATATAATTACCCAGGTTTTCAATATACTGAGTGAAATCCAGGTCCGTCAGTACTTCTGACTGATACATCCGCTCGTGTACTAAAGCCATAGACTTTACTCTTTTTTGAGCTTCAACAAACAATTTCAACACACCGCTATCTTTTACATAATCTGTCTGAAGATCGAGCATGCTGGAAATGACCTGAAGATTATTTTTAACCCTGTGTTGAACCTCTTTTAAAAGAACTTCTTTTTCCTGCAAAGATTTTTTAATTTCTATTTCTGCCCTAATCCTTTTTTCTATCTCTTCTCTCAGCAGTGCATTTGATTTTAAAAGTTCAAGGGTTCTCCCTTTAACTCGATCTTCCAATATATTATAAGTTTGTTGAAGTTCTTCGGACTGTCTGATATTTTCCATCATCGTTGAGACCTGACCGGCTACCAAACTGAGCAGTGAAATATCTTCTTCTTTAAAACTATTCTTTCTAAAAGAAGCTACATTTATTACCCCAATTATATTATTGTCAAACTCAATTGGAATAGAAACATAACTCTTTATACCAAGCAATATCCCAGCAGGGCCTAATAAATTGTCACTGTCAGTATCACTGCAGTAGTTAAGGTTTCCAGATGTAATTGTATTCCACGTACATCCAGTGCCAAATGGAATGCAGTCTAATTTTTCAACATACCAGTTTGGAGCTCCGCTGTGTGCTTTTATTAAGGCCTCCCGGTCTTCAACTAAATAGATAGATACCTTATCCACTACATCAATGCTGTTGTTAATTGCTTCAGCTGTATTATCCAATACGTCTTTAACATTTATTGATTTATGTATAACCTGAGAAATACTATTAATTAATTCTTCATATTTGGTTTTAATTTTCAGCTTATGCACAGTTTTCTTAAGCTCCGTTTCTGCTTCTTTTAAAACAGTTATGTCTGTGCAGTCTATAAGTACTATCAATCCGCTTTCAGCCGAATGAAAAGACCTAGCAGTTTCTCTTACCCATATTATTTCACCACTCTTTTTTATTTTTCTAAATTCCCAATCGTAAAAACTACCCGGATTATCAAAACACAGGGCTAGTTGTTCAGAAACAGTTTTTCTATCTTCATTATGAAATATATTTATTACTGGAGTACCGATGAGTTCATCAGCAGAATATCCTAACTCTTTAGAACCAAATTCGTTTACATCGGTTATGTTGCCACTACAATTTACTGTGAAATACATAGATGGGCTGTTTTCAAAGAGCGATCTATACTTTTCTTCGCTTTTTATTAATTCACTTTCGATTTTTTCATTATTAACCTTTAGTTGTTCCAGATCTGCAACACGGCTTTTGAGTATTTCAATTTCTTTTATTAAATTCTCTTTAGTTTTATTGGTATCTTCTAAAATCATCTGACTGTCAGGGTGATTTAGTAAATCATTTCTGTAATTTGCGTTATATTTAGTTATTTAAACTAAAAAAAGATATTATTATATTATAACTTAAATTATAGTTT
>SMWS01000107.1 GCA_004356685.1 Deltaproteobacteria bacterium | reverse complement strand
GTTACGTTTACTATTATCCCGCACCGGGCATAAGTAGATTTACCAACGCATAGTGTTATAACATTTCTTGGGATTCGAAAGTACTCAATCGTTTGAGCCAAAGCAAAGGAGTTGGGAGGAATTATACACACGTCGGATTTAATGGTTACAAATGATTTATCATCAAATGCCTTTGGGTCTACCACGGTGTTATATACATTGGTAAATACCTTAAATTCATCGCTTATCCTTATATCATATCCGTATGCTGAAAGTCCGTAAGATATGACACCTTTGGATACCTGCCCTTCAATAAAAGGGTCTATCATTTTATTTTCAATAGACATTTTTCTTATCCAATGATCTGGTTTAACTGACATTAGCAGCTCCTTTAATTTACTTTCTTAATTTTAGAATTGATTTAAAAATCTGAGGTCGTTTTCAAAAAACAATCTTATATCATTAATGCCAAATTTTAACATCGTGATTCTTTCAACGCCCATCCCAAATGCAAACCCTCTATATTTGGTAGTATCATAATTCACACTCTTAAATACCTCGGGGTCTACCATTCCACAACCCAGGATTTCAAGCCAGCCGGTATCTTTACATACTCGGCAACCCTTCGTGCCGCAAATTACACAGCCAATATCCACTTCGGCGCTTGGTTCTGTAAAAGGAAAGAAGCTGGGCCGGAATCTTACTTTTGTATCCACTCCAAACATGATTGTGCAAAACTCAGTTAAAACACCTTTTAAGTCGGCAAAAGTCACAGTTTCATTAACTAAAAGCCCTTCTACCTGATGAAACATCGGTGTGTGAGAAATATCGCTGTCACACCGGTAAACCTTACCCGGCGCTATTATCTGAATTGGAGGCTCTTGTTTTTCCATAACTCTTATCTGCACAGGAGATGTATGGGTCCGGAGTACCAGATCGTCGCTTATATAAAAGGTATCCTGCATATCTCTTGCAGGATGATTCTTTGGAATATTGAGCGCTTCAAAGTTATAGAAGTCTGTTTCTATTTCAGGGCCTTCTACTACCTCAAAACCCATGCGCTCAAATATTTCTACTATTTCATTCATTACCTGAGTTATGGGATGCAGAGTTCCTATGGACGTGCCTCTTGGTGGCAGGGTTACATCGATTTTTTCTTCTTCTAGAATTTTTCTTTTTTCTTTTTCGCTAATTTCATTTTCTTTTGAATTTAAATGTTTCTCAATATCATTCTTAATTTCATTTACAAGCTTTCCCATCAAGGGACGCTGCTGCGGTGAAAGATCTTTCATTCCCTTTAGAATGTTTGTGATCTCTCCCTTTTTCCCTAAATACTTAGATTTAAGAACAGTGAGGCTGTTAATATCACTGATATGCTTTAGTTCTTCTAAAAATTGATTTTTTATTTCTTCCAGTTTTTCTTTCATCTTTTTAAAATAGATTCACTAAAGTCGTTGTTATCATGATAAATCCAATAATTGTTTTTACTAATACTCCTCCTAATTTACCCAGCAATGCTCCTTTGCCTGACTCTATAGCTTTTGATACGTCGTGGAACTTAAAAAATTCAACTATAAACGCTCCAAGGAAAGCACCTAAAAAAGCTCCAAAAATTGCTCCCAGTCCAAAAAAAATTGGTGCAAATAATATAGCTCCGATAATAGAAAAAATAATAGAACCAACGATTGCCGACTTACTTGCTTTTTTTTTCTTAGAACCAATTATTCCAATTAAAAGTTCCAGCACTTCACCCAATATTGCCAGTGAAACCAGCAATATAATAATATTTATTTTTATTACTTCAAATTTGAAGTACCAGGCAAGAAGACTAGAAAATAGTAAAATTAAAAAATTGCCGGGCAGTCCTATAAAAATGCAAAAAATTCCTATAAGAGCAAACACTATATATAGAATTATTACGAAGATATCCATTAATCTTCATTTTTCTTATAATGCCTTTCGTTTATTCCAGTAAACAACAAACGCACTTGCTACAAAAATAGAAGAGTAAGTTCCGGCGATTACACCAACCATAAGCGTATAAGCAAAATCATGTATAACCGATCCGCCAAACAGGAATAAACATGCTAAAACTATAAGAGCCGTTACGGAAGTAAGAACAGTCCTGGAAAGGGTTTGAGAAAGGCTTTCATTGATTAATTCAGAAAATGAAGAATATCCTTTTTTGAGGTTTTCTCTTATCCTGTCAAAAATAACAATCGTATCATTCACAGAATAACCAATTACAGTTAAAAACGCTGCTACTATTGCAAGATTAAATTCCTTATCAAGCAGCGAGATTGCACACAGAGTTATAAATATGTCGTGTATAATTGCAATTACAGCGCCAATTGCAAAACCAAGTTCGAATCTTATCATTACATAAATAAGAATTCCAAGCCATCCAAATATTATTGAATAGGCTGCTTTTTTAATTAGTTCTTTTCCAATTTTGGGACTTATAAAATCGATCCTAAGTATCTTTGCGCCCTGAAATTTCCCGGCATTTTCGCCTGTAACTAATTTGTCTAACTCCTTTTGAAAATCGGGTATCTGATCATGTTTTACTTCATCAGAGGAAAGTCTCAGTATATACTCATTATCACTTTGCAGTCCCAGAGACTGAACCGAAACTCCTTTATAATTCATCTTGCTTAACTCATTTGTAATGTCCTGGGCAGAAATATCTTTTTTAAACTTAATGTGGATTTCTGCTCCTCCAATAAACTCGACACCCCAGTTGAGTCCTTTATGATAAAAAAGTGAGGTAATCGAAATAACAATAAGTGCTACTGAAATGAAAACCGCAGTTCTCATTTTGCTTATAAAATCAACGACAGTACCCGGCTTAATAATTTCCACCTTAAGACTTACCTCCTGTTGTAACTATATGCTAATTGTTTTAACTTTCTTATCTGAATGTATTAAATTAGTAAATACTCTTGCAACGATTACATTACTAAATACGGTTGAAACTATTCCTATAGAAAGAGTTGCTGCAAAACCTTTTATTGGGCCTGTTCCAAACCAAAACAGTATAAGTGCTGTTATTAAAGTAGTAATGTTTGCGTCCAGAATTGTCCAGAGTGACCTTCCATAACCTGAATCAATAGCCGAAAATGGCACTTTGCCGCCTCGCAGCTCTTCTTTAATTCGCTCAAAAATGATTATGTTTCCATCTACTGCCATACCAAGAGTTAATACTAAACCTGCAATTCCGGGTAGTGTGAGTGTAACTCCAAAAGCAGACAGCGCTCCCATTATGAACAGTACATTTAGACCAAGCGCAATGTCAGCAATAACACCCTGTTTTTTATAATATAAAATCATGAATATAAAAACCACAATTCCTCCAAGCATCATCGAAAACTTACCTTTTTCAATTGAATCTTTTCCCAGTGAAGGCCCAACAGTTCTTTCCTGTACTACGTTAACGCTTACAGGAAGCGAACCCGACCTCAGTACTAGCGCTAGGTCTCTTGCTTCTTCTGGAGTAAAATTTCCTGTTATCTGACCGCTTGATCTTATGGCATCCTGAATATTAGGAGCTGATTTTATCACTCCATCCAAAACTATTGCAAGCCTTCGTCCTACATTGTTTTTTGTTGTTTCATAGAATATGTCTGAGCCTTCGCCTCTAAAGGTAAATCCAACTGCCGCTCTTCCAAACTGATCGAATATCAGCCTTGCATCAGAGAGGTATTTACCAGATACTTTGGCTTCTGACTCGGTTATGAAAAACTTCTCATTTTCTGATCCTGTTTGACCGGCGTGAACCATATAGCCTTTTTCTATCAACTCTTGCTCGGTTGATACTCCATATTTACTGAGCAGTGGCTCTTTTACAGCTGATACATCTTCAACAATCTTGAATTCAAGTACTGCGGCTTTTCTTATGATATGGACTATTCTTTCTCTGTCTTTCTCTGAAGCCCGTGGTACCTGAATAAGAATTCTGTCATTTCCAGCCTGTTGTATTGTGGGTTCTATGAGCCCAAATTCATTTATTCGGTTTGTGATAACGCTCATAACCTGTTTAATTGCATCTCTTTGCAAATTACTTATGGTGCTTGGTTTCAGGGTTAATGAAAGACTTAGATTATTTTCCTTAAGATCTGCTATGTCGCTATAGCTATTTAATTTTTCTTTGGCTTTGCCTAGATCGTTTTTAGTAAAGAAATCAAAGGTAACTGATTTGTCGTCTATACTAGTATTCTTAATTAAGATTTTTTCTTTTTTAAGATCATCAGTTCCCAGATTTTTAATGTTGATTAACTCATGGCCAACAGCTTCTTCTTTTTGTACATCGAGCATAAGGAACATGCCGCCTCTCAAATCAAGGCCAAGCCTTATTCCTCTTTCAGGAAATACCCTCTGCCACCAAGAGGGAAGCGCATCTCCAATAAAAGTCGGGGCTAACAGGATTAGAGATATAAGAGATATAAATGATATTAAGATAAGCCAGGTTTTAGTATTTCTTCTCATTTACCCGATTTTCCCTCCTTGCCCTTATTTTCATCCTCAGGGTTTACTATTGCGCTTACCCCGGAGCGTGTCATTTTTATATTTATTCCTTTTGCAATTTCCACTGATAAAATATCTTCATTTACATTTACAACTTTTCCGTAAATGCCGCCACTTGTTAGAATATTGTCACCCCTTTTTAGATTGCTTTTCATTTCTTTTAGTTCTCTACTTTGTTTTTGTTGCGGTCTCAATATCAGAAAGTAAAACAGTACAAATATGAGAATAAAAGGGATCATTCCCGGAAGAAGCGAACTGTTTCCCGAACCCTGAGCCGCACATCCGGTTAGGGTCAAAAATGGTAAAGTGAAAATAATATTTTTAAATTTCAATTTAAATAACCTCCGCTGTTTCAAATCTATTTTTAAATTCAGTGAATGTCCCATCCTTAATTGCATCTCTAATACTGGTCATCAGGTCGCTAAAAAAATAAAGATTATGCATGGTAAGAAGCCTTATGGCTAGAATTTCTTTTGAAATATAAAGATGTCTTAAATAAGCCCTTGAATAATTTTTACATGTATAACACTTACAGTATTCATCTATTGGATTTGAATCATTTGTAAATTGCGCATTTTTTATAACAAGTTTTCCATTGTTTGTAAAGAGAGTTCCATTTCTTGCGTTCCTTGTAGGAATAACACAATCAAAAAGATCTACTCCATAACAAACAGATTTAATGATATCTAAAGGGTTGCCAATTCCCATGGCATACCTTGTTTTATTTGCCGGCAGCAAGCCCGAACTATATTCTATAAGCTCGTGTGTTCTCTCAGGCTCTTCTCCGATTCCAAGACCCCCTATTGAATAACCGTCGAAACCGATATCTATTAATTGCTCACATGACCTTTTTCTTAAACTCTCAAAAATTCCTCCCTGGACGATTCCAAAAAGTGCGTTTTGTTCTCCTGATTTATGTTCTTTACACATTTTGGCCCACCTGGTTGTTAGCTGCAAAGATTTTTCAATTTGGCTGTAGTCTGTGGAATAGGGAGGGCACTCATCTAAACACATCATAATGTCTGAACCAACAGCCTGCTGGATCTCAATACTTAATTTGGGAGTGAAGAAATGTTCAGACCCATCTAAATGTGATTGGAAAATTATCCCATCTTCTTTAACCTTTCTTTTTTTTGAAAGGCTTAAAACCTGAAATCCTCCGCTATCGGTAGCAATAGAATTTCTCCAGTTCATAAATTTATGCAGTCCACCGAGATTGTTAATCTCTTTATGTCCCGGCCTTAGGTATAGATGATAAGCGTTGGAAATTAGCATCCTGAAGCCAAGGTCTTGCAGTTCTTCGGGGATGATAGATTTCACAGTACCCTGTGTTGCAACAGGCATAAATGCGGGGGTTTCAACACGTCCATGGCTTGTGGAAATAAGTCCGGTGCGTGCTTTTGTAAAATTATCCTCTTTGATTATTTCAAATTTGTACATAGTAATTAAGGTAGGTAGTAGGAAATTTGGGCTGATTAAAAGCCAAGTACATCTTTCATAGAGTAAAGTCCCGCCGGTCTGTCCGATACCCACTTAAGGGCTCTGATCGCTCCACTTGCAAAGGTATCTCTGCTGGAGGCTTTATGGGTAAATTCAATTCTTTCTCCATCTCCATAAAATATCAGGCTGTGCTCACCAACTACGTCTCCACCACGCAGCGTCTGAATACCAATTTCACCTTTTTTTCTTTTGCCGATATTCCCGTGCCTGCTGTAGACCGCTATGTCACTCAAATTTTTATTGAGCGCCTGCGAAACTACTTCAGCTATCTTTAGCGCTGTACCGCTAGGTGAATCTTTTTTGTTTCTATGATGGACCTCAAGAATTTCTATATCAAAATCATTTCCAAGTAATTCAGTCAATTTCTTGGACATCTCAAACATAACATTTACTCCAACACTCATATTGGGAGAAAAAACACAAGGGAAGCTTTGCGCAAGTTTTAAGAGGCTTTTTTTTTGTTTGTCGGAAAATCCTGTAGTTCCTATTACAAGAGCCTTGCAATTTTTAGCTGCATATTCTGCTGTTTGCAGAGTCGAAGCGGGTGAGGAAAAATCAATTATGCCGTCTGCGTCTTTAAAAGCATCCTCAAAGTTTTCTTTGACTAAAATGCCCTGCTCTGCACCGGCTGTTAAAACTCCTATATCTTTTCCTACAGTGGGATTTCCTGATAACTCGGTAGCGCCGACCACTTTAAATTCATTGCTGTTTATAAGAAGTGAGAGAATTGCTAAACCCATTTTTCCCTCAGCCCCTACTACACCTGCCTTTAATAAACTCATTAATTAACCTTTTCTATTTCTATACAGTTCTCGATACACTGATCCGAAACAATTTTCCATTTGCTATCAATCAGATTAAGTACATATTGATTTTTTGTAAATCGCAAACTTTTTTCAGAACTCCCCGTGTTTAATTCAAGCTCCAATTCAACTACTACGTATGTAACGTCACCTATAATGCGAGTAGCCAGCAAATTATAATTAATTATTCTATTATTAGAGTCTTTAACCAGGTTTTCCATTCTTGCAACATAGCCCTGTTTGTCGGTTATTGGTGCATGGATATATTTAAAGGCTGATTCGAAATCGTTAGCAATTATTGAATTCACAAACTTAATTACTATATTGCTTGGGCTGTTTTTGTCTCCTATAGTTGGACTACGGTCACTTGGCCCACTGGTCGCAGCGCATGAAGCTAAAAAAATGATAATAAGTAATGGAATTATTCTACGCATGTATAATTTCTACAAGTGGGCAACTATGATAAGCTCTATCTGATTATAATTCAACAAAGTATATTAATTAAAGTTTCAAGCATTTAAAATTCATAATAAAAGCTATAACAAAACATTATAATACACAATAACTTATAGTTCTAAATTAATTATTTACATATT
>SMWS01000106.1 GCA_004356685.1 Deltaproteobacteria bacterium | reverse complement strand
TGAGAAATATTTATAATATTTCCTTTAAAATATTTCCCAGAATTTCCTATTATTTCGATTTCACTCTTGTATGGCAGTCTTCTTGAAGCTCTTTTCTTATAAATTGTTTCCATGATTTATAATCTATCCTATCTTTAAATATTAAATAACAAATTTATATTTAATGATATGTTTATTTTAATTATTAATAATTATAACATCATTTCTTTACATATTGGCGCTATTTAATTATTTAGATACTTTTCAGTACTCAACTGCCTGTTTATATAATAATATAAATTTAGAGGGACTAGAACTGTTATATTGAAATTTCTTAACAGGTAATAGTCAGAAATTTCTATCCGAAATCTTTATGCTATTAGATTTTAATATTTATGATTGATGAGACTGAAATAGTGGCAACAGACGCTAAATAGAATATGGAGTTCTAATCCCATCATTTTGTTGAATTGCAGTTATTACCGTTGATGCCTAATATGTCTACCTATATAGATAGATAATGTTAAGTTCTATAAGTCTAGTTTATATAAAGATTCGGGATTTATGCTTTCACCGTATAATTTGACGCTTAAATGAAGGTGTGGGCCGCTTGCCCGACCCGTGCTTCCAACAAGTCCTAATATATCGCCCTTTATAACACGGTCTCCATTTGACACATTAGTTTTAGACAAGTGAAGATAGACTGAATAAAGACCAAGACCATGATTTATAACAATTGTATTACCGCCAAAAAAGTGATTATCGGTTAGAGCCACTATTCCACTGTTGATTGACTTGATTGTAGTACCGGTTTTTCCTCTGTAATCTGTACCTCTATGTCTGCTCTCCCTCTTTTTATTAATTATTCTTTTAACACCAAACGGAGAGGTAATAGTACTGTCTATTGGTTTTATAAAATTACTTTTCCATAATGGGTAAGGAGTAACATCATTCCATATTGATTTAAGTAGCGCTTCTTCAGCACCAGCCCTCTTTTCGTTTTCCGGGCTTAAGAAAACCTTTTCTGACTTTAAAGTAATATTTTTTACCGGGAACTTTTTAAATATAACTGCAATATTGTAAGTAATCCTTTGATTATTATGATTAAGGGTAAGCGGATATTTTCCTGGTTCAGTACTAATATCTACAAAAGCTAGTGCTTTATAATCTCCATTATTCTTATAGAAAATTAGCGATCGTCCTTGAAACTGGGCAGTTGGTGTGTTTATTGAATCTATATTTATTACAAAAACATCTCCAGGGTATATGATTTCTGGGAAGATTGATATAGCAGCATTTTGTTGTGCTACGATAAAGGGTGATAGATATAAAATCACAACTAATGGTAGTATATAATAATTGTTATACATTTGGTTATAATAATTAATCCAATATGAATGAGAAAATATATTTAGATTACAATGCTACAACGCCGGTAGATCCAAGAGTCTTGGAATCTATGATACCATACATGAAAGATATGTATGGAAATCCATCGAGTGTGCATTCTTTTGGCGGAGACAGCAAAGCAGCGCTTGATAATGCAAGGGAACAAGTAGCAGATCTTATAGGAGCTAGGCAAAGGGATATTTGTTTTACAACAGGGGGCAGTGAGAGTAACAACTTCGCAATTAAGGGAACAGTCCATCAATTAAAAGAAAAAGGAAAGCATCTAATCACTACCCAGGTAGAACATGCATCGGTATTTGAGACTTTTAAATTTTTGGAATCTGAAGGTTGTAAAGTTACCTACCTGGCAGTAGGTAGAGACGGGCTTATTGATATAAATGAGCTGAAAGAGGCGATCACTGACGATACAATTCTTGTATCAATTATGTATGCCAACAATGAAACAGGCGTGATTTTTCCAATGGATGAAATTTCGAAGATTACAAAAGAAAGGGGCGTGTTGCTGCATAGTGACGGAGTGCAGGCTGTGGGAAAGATAGACATAAACCTTAAGGAACTGCAGGTAGACCTTTTATCACTGTCATCACATAAGCTTTATGGTCCAAAGGGGGCAGGGGCTTTATATATCAGAAAGGGGGTAAACCTGAATCCTCTCATTCATGGTGGCGGGCAGGAAAGGGGAAAACGTTCAGGGACTGAAAACGTGCCGGCAATTGCAGGTCTTGGAAAAGCTGCAGAGATAATAAAAGATGATATTGAAGCTGAAAATATCAGACTTACTGAACTTCGCGATAATCTGCACAATGCTATCATAAGTAAAATACAAGGCGTCAGTCTAAATGGTTATTTAGAAAACGGATTATCAAACACTTTAAACCTGAGTTTTGATAATACTGAAGGCGAGTCGCTTGTTATGAATCTTGATCTGGACGGAGTCGCAGTTTCAACAGGTTCAGCATGTTCTGAAGGAAATGTAGACCCTTCACATGTACTCCTGGCTATGGGTCTTACTAAAGAACAAGCAGTTTCTTCACTGAGATTTAGTTTTGGAAGGTTTTCTAAAGAAAGTGATATCGAGCTGGTCATTGAAAAACTTCCTTCAATTGTAGAAAGGATAAGGAAAGTAAATAAAACTTAAGGAAAAACTGGAGGGATATTCAGCCCTGTATCTTCTGGAAATCCCATCATAATATTCATATTCTGAACAGCCTGTCCTGATGCTCCTTTTACGAGGTTATCTATTACAGAAATTATTATTGCTTTTTTCTGCTGTAGGATAACTTTACATCCTATATCACAAAAATTAGATCCCCTCACCTGGTGAGTGGATGGATATACATTTTCCGGCATTATTCTTATAAACTTTTCTTTTTTATAGAATTTGTTATAAACAGATAATAGTTCATTTGTATTCATCTTCTTTTTGAGGTCCACATATACTGTGGATAAAATTCCCCTGTCCATTGGGATCAGGTGAGGAGTAAAATTGAGGGCAACTTTTTTGCCTGAAAAATCAGATAGTACTTCTATAATTTCGGGCATATGCCTGTGCTCTCCAATCTTGTAGGCTTTCAGTCCTTCATTTACCTCACAGAAGTTAAAAGCCAGATCAGCCGATCTGCCAGCACCCGAAACTCCTGATTTGGAATCAATAATTATTGTATTGGATTTTATAATTTCATTTTTAAGAAGTGGTGCTAGCGGAAGTATAGAAGACTCCGGGTAACAACCGGGATTTGCAACTATTCTTGTTTTTTTAATTTTAGCCCTACTGAGTTCTGGAAGACCGTATACGGCTTTATCAATAAGTTCCGGGCAGGGATGCTGCCCATACCACTCCTTATAAACTTTATAGCTAAGCCTAAAATCTGCCCCAAGGTCTACCACCTTTATACCTTTTTCATATAGATATTTTACAATATTTGCAGAAGTACCGTGAGGAAGTGCGGTGAATGCAAAATCGATATTATCAGGGATCTTGCCCGTCTCGAGTGGATGCAGTTTTATATCAATAATATCTTTAAACACAGGAAGCACTTCATGAAGCTTCTTACCAGCGCTCCTGTCGGCTGTAAGATAGCTGAGCTCAACACGGGGATGATTTACAAGAAACCTCAGCAGCTCACTACCCGTGTAACCGCTTGCTCCTAATATGGCAACTTTTATTTTAGTCATTTATGATCAAGCTATCTGGGAAATAGTTTGTTTTCAAATGGAAAGTTTACTAGAAATAGAAACAAGCTTGTATAATAAGTGAAATTCAGCCTAAGGTGAAAGGACACTTAGACACCTAAAAAGATAAAAGTGAATACAAAAAGATTGTTAAAAAATAAAAATCTTATTCTGCAGCTTGCTCTTCAGCCGGGACTAAGATCTCTACGTTCTTTTCTTTCTTTAGGCCTTCTATAATCGAGGCATATTGGTTATCAGCTTTTTCTTTTGTGAGGTAAATAGCAATTGTATCTTTAAGATCTTCGAACGAAGGGTCATTTTTATTAACTACTTTTTGGACTATAAATTGACCGTTTGACTCAATTACTTGGCTTACCTGACCAAGATCGAGCGCTTCGCTGAATACCCCAACTACAACATTTGATGTTTGCTGAAATGCTACCGGAGACCCTTCTTCAGTTGTATGCAGCTGAACAATTTGCTTAAAATCGGTTCCTTTAAGGGCTTCTTTCCTTACCTCTCCAGCTACCTCCTTATTAACAGCTATGAGTTCTTCTAGTTCAACAAGCGTATACTCATGTTTATGGTTTTTGTAGTATCCTGCTATTTCTTCATCGCTTATTTTTGTTTCAATACCTTTTCTGAGCTCATCCTTAATTAATTTAAGAATAAGATTTCTTTCATATTTTGCAACTTCAGGTTGTACTATTTTATCAATCCCTCTTTCTACGGCGACCTGGTAGAGAACCTCATTTTTAACCGTTAAGTTCAGGTTTCCATCTTCGAGATCCTCTTCAAAAATTTCTGTACCATTTATTCTAGCAATTGGTTTTTTTGAAGCCCGTTGTTTTTTAGTAGCTTCTTTTTTTGCAAAGTGGTGTTGGCTTTGCACTTCTCGTTCAGAATATTCTTTAGTTCTTTTTTCCTCTTTAGAGCAGGCGGTAAATAAAAATGGTATTAGTAGTATCGCTATAATAAGTTTTTTCATTTTAAACTAAGTCTCCTTAAATTGAATAATTTTTGTATTTTCCTAATATAAAAATATTAGTCAAGAGAGATTGTATGATACTGTTAAATCACCAAAAACCCACTCTCAACACTAAAATTAATTATATATTAATTTTAGCTGGAATCTACTATAAATTTTTGATAGTCTAAATTAATTATGGAAAGTGCTGAATAGTGGTTAGCTCCCCTGTCGTTTGTTCTGGGTCTGGCATTGCTTGTAATGTCTACCACCGCCAACAGGTTTGCACATGTTCATTCTGCAATTCATGATCTTGCAAATCATAAACATGAAAAAGATATTGGGAAATTAGCTAGAAGTTTAGACAAACGATCTGTTATTTTTAATAATGCACTTAATAGCCTGTATTTAAGCATTACATTTCATGCTATAGCAAGTCTTATTGGTGGAATTGCTGTAATTTGGATGGGAAATATTTTTTATATTGTAGTAGAGCTTAACTGTTTTGGGAATTCTATGTTTAGTGTTTTGCTTCGCTGCAGCTTATTAGAGAATCAATTCTTACTTTTAGAAGTGATAAAATAATATTGCAGACAGATTGAAAAGGAATAAAAACAATTTATAATTACTTAGATGGAGCCGGACAAAATAAAAGAGTTAATAGAAAATGGAATGAGCGCAGAGCATGTAAAGGTAGATGGAGACGGCTCTCATTTTGAAGCGATTATTGTATCAAATGAATTTGAAGGAAAAAGTTTGATACAAAGACATCAGGTAGTATATAAAGCGCTCGGTGATGCAATGAAAGATGATATACATGCTTTATCAATGAAAACCTATACACCCGAGCAGTGGCAGGGCATGAGTAATTAAACTATAACTTTAAGGAGTAGATAATGTCTCAAGATATTCAAGAAACTATAAAAAAACAGATTGGAGATAACAAGATCATTCTTTTTATGAAAGGTAACAAGCAGGCTCCCCAATGTGGATTTTCTGCACAGATAGTACAAATGTTAAATTCATATGATGTTCCTTATGAAACTGTTGATGTTCTTCTTGATCCTGAAATAAGACAAGGTATAAAGGATTTTTCAAATTGGCCTACAATCCCGCAGCTTTATGTGGGTGGGGAGTTCATAGGCGGGTGTGATATTTGCACAGAAATGTTTCAAAATGGGCAGTTGGAACCTCTAGTGAAATCTGCTGCAGGTTAAAGATTAGCAGCTAATTGTTAAAAATAATTAAATTCACTTTTAGGGTCTTATTATTATATATTAGTTAGAATGTCTAGCTTATTCAAATTAATATATTCACCATTTCTACTAATTAATCTTTAAACTCAGGAAAATATCTGGCTAATTTTTTCTTAAGTTGATTTCTAGCCCTCAGAATTCTGGACTTTACAGCTGGCAGTGACAGTCCAAGCACATCAGCAGCTTGCTGGTTGGAAAGCCCCTCAACGTCTCTTAGCTGGAATACAATTCGATATTCTTCGTGCAGTTCACTGATGGCCCTTTCTAAAATTTCTTGCTGTTGTGCATTAATTGCAGAATCATCAGGACCAAAACCATCATATTTTATCTGTAAACCTTCATAAGCTGATCCGTTATCTTTATTATTAAATTCCTCAACACTTATTTCTTTAAAACTACTTTTGTTTTTGCTTCTCAGGAACATAAATGCTTCATTTGAGCTTACAGTGTAAATCCAGGTTGCAAGCTTTGATTCTTCTCTGAAAGTGCCGAGCTTTTCTATAAGTTTTACAAAAACATTTTGAAGAACTTCTTCCGCACTTTCAGGATTCTTTGTAATTCTCATGGCAAGTCTAAATATCTTTTCACCATACCTGTTCACAATTTCATTGTATGCATCATCGTCTCGGTCGTTTACATATAATGATGCAAGCTTTTCGTCGTTTAGTTCTTTATAGTTTAGTTTGGTTGAATATGAAACAATTTTACCACTTAATACCGGTATGAATTTGCTATCTATTAAATTTGCTTGTCTAAGCATCAAACTTACCCCCTTAATACTAACTAGTTGACCAGTCAGTAAATATTAGTATAAATTTTTTTTATTTAATCACTCTTAGAATGTTAAATGCATTGTTACTTATATTTTTCATTATTTCAGGATCATTATATGTTTTACACAGGAGCAGTGTGCCTTCTACAAATGCCAGAAGCGCCTGAGCGGTAGCCCTTACATTTATTTTTGAGCTTAATTGTCCTCTCGAAATGGCATCCTGTATTAATATTTCAATAAAACCCGTCCATTCATCAAATATTGATACTATTTTTTTTCGGATTTCTTCGTCCTGAGTGCTGAGCTCGACTGCCAGGTTCCCAATATTGCACCCGGAAACACAACCATTGGAGGACTTAGAGCTTACAAGGTGCTTATAACCTTGCTCCATTATAGTTTTTAGTTTGTCTAGAGGTTCTAAATCAGTTTCAAGAATTGGAAGTAACATATGCGTTTTAAAATTTTCCCAAATCGTATCTAATGCAACAATCGTAAGATCACGTTTTGAGGGGAAAAAATGATAAAAGCTGCCCTTCTTTACTTCAGCACGTTCACACAACTGCTGGACGCCAACTGAATTGTAGCTTTTGTTGCTTAGTAGTTCTATTGCACTGTCTATTAATTTTTCTCTTGTAGTCATTGTTCAGTCCTCTAGTTGACCAGTCAGTACAATAATAAAGCAGTTCTAATAATAAGTCAAGTGATTTTTAAATTATTTTTAATATTCTCTTTATTTTACTCTAAATTTTTTTGTATAGGTTCACTACATATGAGACAAATCAGAGGGGTTTGAATAATTATTAATAATCCCATTATCTTTTAAGAATTGCAAAGGTGTTTTATACCCAAGTGCCTGATGTGGTCTAACACAGTTGTATGTATATTCCCACTTTCTGAGTTCTCTATTGAGTTGAGGCACTGTCCAGGGAACTACATCACACAGCTCATAGAATTCTTCTCTGTGTGTTCTTTGTGCCCTTTCCACACAACCGTTTAATTTAGGACTCCTGGGAGGTAGGACAAACAATCTTATCCCCTTGCTCTCACATTCCCTTTCAAACTCCGAATAAAACTCACTCCCTCCATCTACCTGTATAGCTTTTACCTTAAATGGCATTTGTTTGCCCAGGGTATCTAAAAACTTTTTAGCTGTATGTGATGTTGCCCTACTCCTA
>SMWS01000105.1 GCA_004356685.1 Deltaproteobacteria bacterium | reverse complement strand
ACGCAGGAGTGGGTCCCAACAGCACCATTGTTCTTGCTGCAGGCATTAGCGGGCGTACACTCGTCGCCGGCTTCAGCCGAGGTGACACCGACCAACGCCATGAGGACGAAACTCAAAACGACCGCCAGACCCACGGTCCACGGTTTCAAATTTAAGTATTTCATAGATTTCCTCCTTAAAGAAAGTTAAATCTATTATATACTCATTCTTCTATAAAGTATATTCATTTGTACAGGGTCACTACATATGAGACAAATAGGTGTATTTCCCACCCAAAAATAGTCAAGCCGCGTTTAAATGTGAATTATGATTTCTGTAATAATTCTCTTCCGCCTGAACCGGTGTGCGGTATCCATGTGCTGAATGAAGGTAGTTCATATTGTAATAATCTATCCACTTATCAAGCTCACAACTAATCTCCCCCTCATTTATTTCTGATATTTCTGAAAATTTACTAGCTTAATTCTACTAGCTTCTTAAAGGGGAGCAGTATAAAATTTATATACTTAGTTTAACGATAGAGGATGGAGGGTTGCATTGTTGTAACCCTCATATTTAACCCATTCCATTCATTAAAAAACTTTTCGTACAAATTCATCCTGGTTGTATTATAATTCATATAATAGTTCTTTAATAAAAAGGGGAATTGCTATGAAAAGCTTTAGAAAAGAACTCTGGTTTAATGTTCCAAGCAGACGGGCATTTATTAATATTACGCCTGAAGTGCAGAAATGCTTGATTGAAAGCGGCATAAAAGAAGGTTTTGTGCTCGTTAATGCAATGCATATAACGGCTTCAGTCTTCATTAATGATGATGAATCGGGACTGCATCATGATTATGAAGTGTGGCTTGAAAAACTTGCACCCCATGAACCAGTGTCACAGTACAAGCACAACTATTCTGAAGATAATGCAGACGCTCACATGAAAAGACAGATTATGGGCAGAGAAGTCGTGGTTGCAATCACTTCCGGAAAGCTCGATTTTGGACCCTGGGAGCAGATTTTTTATGGAGAGTTTGATGGAAGAAGAAAAAAAAGGGCGCTTATAAAAATTATTGGAGAATAATTTATTTTGGCGTCCCCGAGGGGATTTGAACCCCTGTTGCCGGCGTGAAAGGCCGGTGTCCTGGGCCAGGCTAGACGACGGGGACCTTGTGGTTGGTAAATGAGCCGTGCAGGACTTGAACCTGCGACCCACTGCTTAAAAGGCAGTTGCTCTACCACCTGAGCTAACGGCTCAACAAAGTGTAGAAATATATCACGCTTAATATTGTTGTCAAAGTGCAAAAAAATCATATAATCTAACCCTTTTTAACTCTATCACAATGCATTGATATGCCACTAGGTTTAGACAAAAAAGGGTTTATAAATTTTACATTAATTATAGTTGCTAACTTTTTTTTCTTTAGCAATTTCTCATCTTTTTTCCTCTTACCTTTATACATAAAGCAGCTTGGAGGCACAGAGGCCGATATAGGTTTTATAATGGGTTCTTTTGGAATTACCTCTCTTGGAGCAATCCCCTTTGTTACATATCTTATCGATCGTTATGGAAGAAAGCCCTTTATGTTGTTTGGTGCGCTGTTAATGCTTGTATCTTCTCTACTGTTTCTTGCTTTGAGCGATTTAAGTAAACTTATATATCTATTTAGGATGTTGCAGGGTATAGGCTTTGCATTCTTTTTTACTTCTGCAGCCACGTCTGCAGCAGATATTGTACCAATAAGCAGAAGAGCACAAGGCCTTGGGATCTTTGGGGCTTTTACCATACTGTCTTATGCCATAGGCCCCACTCTTGGTGAATTTATACTGAACAGATTTGGATTTGAGCACTTCTTTATCATAGCTTCGTCTTTTAGCATTATTGCCGTAATTTTAATTCTGTTTTCTTCAATTACGCAGTTTGAAAAATCCACAGAACGCTTTGGACTGGGATTTTTTAGGCTGGTTGTTTCAAAAAGGTATTCCCTGATACTGCTTACAAATCTGCTTTTGGCAGGTGGGCTTGGATCGGTTCTGAATTTTATATCTGCTTTCCTGAAAGAAAAAGACATTGGGGTGTATAATTTCTTTATAGTATATGCGCTGACTGTAACATTTGTGAGGGTCTTTGGGGGCAGGGCATCTGATGTTTTTGGAAGGAAAAAGGTAGCGGCGCCCAGCCTCATTATCTTTTCAATATCTATAGCAGCCATAGTATTTATAAATTCGGGACTCATGGCTATAGTTATATCTTTCCTGTTTAGTTTTAGCTATGGGATGTTATACCCTGTCTTAACCGCGCTTGTAATAGATAAAGCCAGACCGGATGAAAGGGGAAAAGCCATGGGAGCTTATAATGCCTGTTTTAGTCTGGGAATAAATTTCCTGGCTTTCCCATTTGGAATAATAGCAACAAATTATGGTTTTAATACTATGTACTTGACCTCGGCGTTTTTAGTTCTTATATCATTTCTTATTTTTACACTATATTATAAAGACTAAATATTTTTACCCGGGATACTCACTATGACAATAAAAGAAGGCGATTATGTATTGATGCTTGCTCCAGACGATAAAACATTTTTAATCCAGGTAAGTGAAGAAAAAAAACTGAGCACCCATCTTGGTATGCTCATCATATCTGATGTGATTGGTAAGAATTATGGAGATAAAATTTCATCTCAGCTGGGAAAAGAATTTTATCTGCTCGAGGCAACCACATGGGATAAGATGATGAAGATTCACCGCCAGACTCAGATAATATATCCAAAGGACGCTTCAATTATCCTACTTAAGACCGGGCTCACCGCGGGTATGACAGTTGTTGAATGTGGAACGGGTTCGGGATCTCAAACCATTGCACTTGCAAGCACAGTAAAACCGGGTGGAAAAGTCTTTACATACGAAAAAAGAGATGAATTTAGAGAAATTGCAATGAAAAATGTAAAATCAGCAGGTTTGTCTGAATTTGTGGAGTTCAAATCAGGTGATGCAAGAGACGGATTTTCTGAGAGAGATGTTGATGTTGCGGTTATCGATCTGCCTTCTCCCTGGGATGGTGTACCGGCTGCGGCAAAATCACTTAAAGGAGGAGGGCGGATAGCAAGCCTTTCACCCACGTTTAATCAGGTTGAAGAAAATTATAAACACCTTGGAGACAATGGTTTTATCTATTTAGAAACTGTCGAAGTGCTTGTAAGAAATCTATTGGTAAGGGAAGGTAAAACAAGACCCACGCAGCGTATGATAAGCCACACTGGTTTTCTAACTTTTGGAAGGAAAATTAACAAAGATTCTTAAGACATTAAATTTAACAATCTTTTTCCTCGCAAGATAATTAATATGAAAAGAACCCAGCTCTATTACCTGTTTTTTATTATATTTATTCTTTCCTCCTCCTATCTTTTTACAAGACATAAAAGTTTTTCAGAATACGAAGTTTTAAGAGTTGTTGACGGTGATACTGTAGTATTAAATGATGAATCAAAATCATACTTACGGTATATAGGCATTAATACTCCGGAAATTCTTACTTATGATTCACCTGGGGATCCTTTTTCTTCTCAGGCAAAGAAACTAAACGAAAACCTTTTGTCGGGTAAGAAAATAACGCTCGAGTTTGATAAGGAAAGATATGATCAGTACGGCAGGATGCTTGCCTATGTTTTTGCTGATGGGATCTTCGTAAATGAGCAAATAGTTAGAAATGGTCTTGCCACTTCGTTGCATATAAAACCAAATGTTAAGTATTTAGAAAAGATTTTAAAAGCAGAGCAAGAGGCTAAAAACCATAGAAGAGGAATATGGTCAGATAAAGCAAATTTTGTTTCTCCAAAGGAAAACAAAGAATTTTTTATTAAACCCCACCAGGCAGGTAGATATATCGGTCAAAGAGTTGTTACAGCTGGAAAAATAACTAGTTTTAGAAAATCAGAAAAAGTAATAGTTTTGAAGATGGATGATGACTTCGATGTTGTTATTTTTAGAAATAGCTGGGCAAACTTTAATTTTTTTGGTATTGAACCTCAGTCAGACTACGTTGGTTTTCCTGTAGAAGTTATAGGAAGAGTTAAAATATACAAAGGTAAGCCGCAGATTATTGTAAATCATCCTATTACACTTAAAAAACTCCTATGAACCTGGAAAGAATGTTGAAAGAAGGGGCAGAAGAGCTTGGAATTAAATTAAGTACTAAAAATATTAACAATTTTATTATTTATTTGGAAGAACTGAAAATCTGGTCTAAAAAAATAAATCTCACAGGATTGAAAAAAGATGAAGATATAATTACAAATCATTTCCTGGATTCTCTATCAATACTTAAATATCTCAAAGAAGATTCAACTTTACTAGATATTGGAACTGGCGCCGGGTTTCCAGGTGTACCGATTTCAATAGTTTGCCCGGGCTGTTTTGTAACTGTTTTGGATTCAGCCCAAAAAAAAATACTGTTTATAAGAAATATAATACGGAGACTTAGCTTACGCAATGTAAAAGCAATTACAGGCAGAGCCGAAGTTGAACAAAATAATCTTAAAAGAAAATCATTTGATTATGTTGTGACAAGAGCCGTTTCTGATTTCTATAATGTAATGAAACTAAGCAGTCCTTATCTAAATGAAGATGGCAGGATGATAGTTATGAGAGGGGAAAAAGGGGAGCTAGAATTAGAAGCTATGTCTAAAGAAATAGAAAATTTGGAATTAAGTGTGGATAAAATAGATGTTTTCAACCTTCCATTTAATGAATCCAAGAGAGTGAGTATTATCCTTAAAAAGTAATAATTACTTTGAGTCAGGGGTGATTTTCTTTTCTTTCATTGCCTTTAAATATTCAACAATATTATTTATAACCTCTTCAATATTATCGATATCTAAATTTAGCCCCGGCATTTTGGTATTAAACCTAATAGAGCTGGGATTTTCTATCCATAGCTTAAGCCACTTTTCTTCAAAGTATTCTGTAACATTAACAGGGTAATTAAGCTCAACCCCCTTACTGCCCCCTTCACCATTTATAGTATGGCAGGTAGAGCAATATTTCCTAAAAGCGATAAAACCACTGTTTGCGGATTCGCTGCTCGGTACCGGCGGCGACATCTTCGGGAATTTGTCCTGAAAGCTTATAAGATCGATAGACTCAATCTGATAAGGAAAATCATACGTGCCTTGTTTTTTTAGCTCGGGATGTTTTAGATTATCCCATATCAGAAAATAAGGTTTTAATTCGACAAATTCATTATTTTGGTTTTTGTTAACTATTGTAAATTTTTCATTGTTGCTGCTTTTAAATACTAAATAACTGTCATACTTTAAAAACTTAACTACAGGTATAGATGGTTTGTAACCATCGCTGCAAGTTATATATAAATCCTTGTTGGACATTAAGTGGTTTTTGTAGATGTCTTTTAGTATTGCTAGTGCCGGAAAACCAAAATATGTTCTGTTTTTCTGTTCATGTGGTTCATATATTGTTATCTCTAGCGGTTTTACAATGTTTGAAAGTTGCATAATGTTATATTCACTTATAATCTTGCCATTTAGCTTAAACGTTAGTTGTTCTGAAATAGTATATTGGCTCCAAAAAATGGTAAGAATTAATGCACTAACAATTATTTTTATCATTATGTTTTATTAATTAACAAGTTCGGGTTTATTTTTATCTATTCTTAGTAAATATTATATCTCTTAAAATTAAAATTCTTATAAATTAATTTGTATATATATAATTAATAAAGGAGTTATGCATGGCAGTTATTGGTGTGATTGGTGGCAGTGGTCTTTATGAAATAGAAGGGCTTACAAATATTGAATATAAAGATGTTGATACCCCCTGGGGCAAACCTTCTGATAGTTTTGTCGTTGGAACTCTAAACAGTACTAAAATGGTTTTCTTGCCAAGGCACGGGAGGGGTCATAAAATCATGCCTTCAAATATTAATTACCGGGCTAATATTTATGGCATGAAAACACTGGGAGTAGATAGTATAATCTCTGTAAGTGCTGTTGGTAGTATGAAAGAAGAGATTGCTCCTGGTGATGTCGTTTTGCCTGATCAGTTTATCGATTTTACAAATAAAAGGCAGTCCAGTTTTTTTGGTGAAGGCGTAGTAGCACATGTCTCAATGGCTGAGCCTGTTTGCCCGCGACTTTTGCAGACACTGTTTGAAGTTTTAAACGCTATGAATGCAAAGGTGCATAAAGGCGGCACATATATATGTATTGAAGGACCTCAGTTTTCATCGCTTGCAGAAAGTCATCTCTTCAGGAGTTGGGGAGTAGATGTGATTGGAATGACTAATATGCCAGAAGCGAAGCTTGCACGAGAAGCAGAAATTTGCTATGCTACTCTTGCTTTATCCACGGATTATGATTGCTGGCACAAAGATCATGATAATGTTACAGTGGACGATGTAATTAAGATACTGATGCAGAATTCTGAACTTGCAAAAAAAGTTATTAAATCAACTGTGGCTCAGATATCTTCTGAAAAGAGTTGTAATTGTTCAAGTTCTCTTGAAAATGCGATTATTACCTCGAGGGACTGCATAGAAGAAAACTTAAAAAATAAATATGATTTACTTATAGGAAAATATATTAAATGAGTTTACTTGTAGTCGGATCTTTAGGTCTTGATGATATTGAGACTCCTTTTGGTAAAGTGCGCTCGGTACTGGGCGGGTCGGCATCTTATTTTTCTATTGCCGCTAGTATATTTACTGATGTGAATGTAGTAGCTGTTGTTGGAGATGATTTTCCGAGCAGTCATTTGGAGTTGTTTGAGTCAAAAGGTATTAATATAAAGGGTATACAACACACAGAGGGTAAAACCTTCAGGTGGCAGGGTAGATATGGATATGATTTAGGTAATCCTGAGACGCTAGGTACATATCTTAATGTATTTGAAAAATTTAACCCTGTAATTCCGCAAGAATATAAAAAATCGGACTATGTGTTTCTTGCAAACATTGACCCTGAACTCCAGTTAAATGTCTTAAAACAGGTAGACAGTCCTAAACTGGTAGCCTGTGATACTATGAATTTCTGGATTGAGAACAAAAAAGAAGCGCTTTTAGAAGTGTTAAAAAATGTCGATATACTTATGATAAATGATTCAGAGGCAAGGGAGCTGGGGCAGGATTCTTTTATGACTAAAGCCGCCAGAAACATATTGGATTTGGGCCCAAGGATATTAGTAGTTAAAAGGGGAGAATATGGTGCTCTTCAATTTTCAAAAGAAGGAATATTCTGGGCGCCAAGTTATCCACTTGAAGAGGTGCTTGATCCAACAGGGGCGGGGGATTCATTTGCAGGAGGGTTTATGGGTTTTATCTCGAGGGAAAATGAAATAACGAATTCAAATCTCAAAAGGTCAGTAGTTTATGGCTGCGTAGTAGCTTCTTTCACGGTTGAAGATTTTAGTGTAAACAGGCTTTCAGATTTAAAAGAGGAAGAATTAAATACAAGACATCAGGCTTTTATGGGTTTAACAAATGTTGACTAAAAACTTGCTAATATCATTAATATTTTTATTTGTAATATCATTGTTTGTGGGCTGTACTGGCACAACAAAGACACTTCCTAAAGATAATAAAAACCTTATGGATCAAAAAGAATTGGCTTTGGCAGCTCATAAGAGAAGAAATTATAAGCAGGCTGTGGAAGAGATTGCGGCTGCTGAGAAAATAGATATGACAGACCCGGAAGTTTATTTAATAAGAGGTATTATCCTTTTTGCTATTCAGGATATTGAGGGTGCTGAGAAGTCATATAAAACTGCTATTGAATATGATGAGAACTATTCTGAAGCCCATTTTAATATTTGCGGATTATATTTACAACAAAAAAAGTATGATGATGCAATTGCTCACTGTCAAAAAGCTGCTGCTGACAGACTCTATAAAGCAAAGGACAGGGCTCTTACAAATATTGGTATTATATACTTTAATAAAGGAGATCTGGGCAAGGCTGAGGAATACTTCGAAGAATCTTTTAAAGTTAATCCCGCTCTTGTATATACTCATAATGAGTTAGGAAAGCTCTATGTTGCACAGGGAAAGTTAGCTGATGCAGTAGAAGAATTTGAAATTGCAGTCACCGGATATCCTGTATATGATGAGGCCCATTATAATCTTGGTATTACCTACATCAAGTTAAAAGAAATTTATAAGGCATGTAACTCATTTGAAAAGGTTTTAGAAATATCTCCGCTTAGTAATTTTGGCAGAAAATCTAAAGACTATATTAAATCTGTGTGTAATAGTGTAGATTAATAATATGGCAGAAAATAAATATCCTTTTAAAGCTTTTAAAGAAATGTTTAAAAATACTAAATGGTTTTCAAATGTTGAGAAACAGTTTGAAGAAAAGTTTAAGACCGCATATGGTTCGTTTGATAAAAACTTTAAAAAAGCCATGGGGAGTTTTCATTTAACCACATCTAAGGATCTGCAAAAGATTGAAAAGCGTATCGGTGAACTGGAAAAAAGATTAGAAAAACTTGAAAGCCCTAAAAAGACAACTGCTAGAAGAACTTCCACTACTAAACCTAAAAGAACTACAAAGACCCCTACAAAGAAATAGATCTAATATTACTACTTCTAAGACTTCTTTATTTTCTCAACAAGAGATGTTGTGGAAAAGTTTTCTAAAACAGGAATTATTACTACTTTTCCGCCATAACTTTCAATATATTTTCTTCCTATAACCTGATTCTTACTATAGTCGCCGCCTTTAACTATAACATCGGGTTTAATTTGCTTAATTGTATTAATTGGGGTGTCTTCAGAAAAAATTGTAACATAGTCTACGCAATCAAAAGATGAAATTATATTTGCTCTCTCGTTTTCAGTTATAAGTGGTCTTGAGCTGCCTTTTAGTTTTTTTACAGAGCTGTCGCTATTGAGTGCCACTACCAAAATATCTCCGAGTGCTTTAGACTTTTTTAAAATCATCAGGTGGCCAGGATGCAGTAGATCAAAGCACCCATTTGTAAATATAATCTTTTTGTTTTTTTTCTTCTGTTCAAAAACTTGTTTTTTTAGTGAGTCTATACCAAGTATTTTACTTTCTTTGCTCTTTCCGCCTTCAATTAATTGTAATAGCTCATTTTGGTTTAGACTTGATGTGCCGATCCTGCTTACTATTACGGCTGCAGCGCTATTGGCTGCCTGTACTGCAAAATCCCAATCTTGCGAAAAAAGGTAGCATACTAAAAAGCTGCTTATTACTGTGTCACCTGCGCCTGTTACATCATAAACCTCTTTTGCATTGGAAGACACTGTTTTGAGAGGTGTATTCTTTAATCTATAAGAAATTCCATTTTTTCCTCTTGTAAGAACAATTCCATCAAGATTGCATTTATCTATTAAATGTTTGGTTGCTTTACTGAGAACATTTTCATGGGATATTTCATATCCGCACAGAAGAGATGCTTCTTTGATATTTGGGGTAAGAACATTAACACCCTTGTATTTTGATAAATCTTTTCCCTTTGGATCTGCTATTGTGAAAATATTTTTTTCTCTAGCTACTTTTGTGATTTCCGAAATTATCTTTTTAGTTATTATTCCTTTGCCGTAATCCGAAAATACAATAGCATTTACACCGTTTTTATTGATAGATTTGTTTAGTCTTGATATTAAACTGTTTTGATAGCTTAAATCTGGCGAGTTGGTGTTTTCTTTATCAATCCTAACTACTTGCTGGTTTTCTGCTATTATTCTTGTTTTTGTTGTAGTGTTTCTCTTTTTATCGACTACAATGCCGCTTGCTGAAATTCTGGATTCTTTAAGTAGCATTTTTAGCGTTTTGCCTTCACTATCATTTCCAACTAAACCAAAAAGTTCAACCTTGGGGCCTAAACTCCTGATATTGACAGCGACATTTGCAGCGCCTCCAGGCTGTTGATATTCATTGTTAATGTTTATAACAGGCACTGGTGCTTCGGGAGATGTCCGGTGAACTGAACCACAAATGTATTTGTCGAGCATTAAATCGCCAACAACTATTATTTTTAATCTGTTTAATATCTTTTTGTATTCTGCGCTGTTCATGATTTATATTCCAGAATTTTAATAATATAATTAAGTTGTAATAAGTTCAAATATAAGTGTAAAATCAAGCGGATGAATAAGCTTAGCTCAAGTTATAAAAACCTTGTCGATATTCATTGTCATGTGTTGCCTGATATAGATGACGGACCGCAAGACTGGCAGCAAAGTTTAGAAATGGCTAGGGTAGCCCGCGATAATGGAATAAACACTGTCGTTACCACTCCTCATTGGATTCAGGGCACTTCCTGGCAGCCAAACTACAAAACCATATTAGAAAAAACCGATAAATTAAATGAATTGTTATCCTCAGAAAAAATCAATCTAAAAGTTCTGCCTGGCATGGAAGTGGGAATAAGCGAAAATTTAGTGGACCTATTAAACAGTGGCGAAATCCTGACACTGGCAAACAGTAATTATGTCTTGATAGAAATCCCGTTTATGTCTCTTCCTTTCGGTCTTGAAGAGATTATTTTTGAAATAATTTCTGCAGGGTACATACCTCTTTTAGCCCACCCCGAACGGAATAGGGACTTACATGCAAATCCTGCCAGGATTTTGGATTTAATTGAAAGGGGAGCCTTAACTCAAATTACTACTGGCAGTCTATGCGGAGATTGGGGTGAAAATGCTAAAGATTGCAGCATGAAATTTGCAAATATGGATGCGATATTTTCAGTAGCCTCAGACGGGCATTCCAGCAGTTCCAGACCACCTGAAATGCTTACAGGGCTTAAAGTTTTGGAGAGTTTGATTGGGGAAGATAAAGTTCTGGAAATTCTTACAAACAGCGAAAAAATAATAACAAAAAATTAATTTTATTAACAACTAATTTATTTATTGTCAGACTGCATAATCTTTACATATTTCAATCTAAGATCATAAATAACATCATCAAGTAACCTAAATTCTTCAGAATCCAGATTTCCTTCAGTCTTTGTTTTTAGAAGTTCGAGTATATCGACTGTTTGTTTTGCAGACTGTATATCATAAATCCTTTCGCGTGTTTGAGGGTCAGGTAAATCACCTAAATGAATTAATGCCGATGTATTTAAAGAAAGAATGAAATTTGAAAAATCTATTTTTGATTGATCTCTTTTTTGATCAGCCATTTGTTCCTCCAAATAAAATTAAATTAATCTGTATATCTATCGATCTTTAGTCTGGGATTATAATTTAGCGTCTCTGAAAGTTCTTTAAACTTCTTTTTTTCCAAATCTGACATTGTATCGGGCATCGATACTACTATGTTTATGTATTGATCCCCGCGTTCCCTGGTTTTTGGATTTAAAACTCCTTTGCCCTTGAGTCTCATTTTTGTTCCATTCTGAATACCTGCAGGGATTTTTAGGTTTGCTGTAGTATCAATTGTAGGAACTTTAACTTCGGCACCAAGTACGGCTTCAAAGATTGTGACTGGAAAGTCGAGAAAAATATCGTTTTTATTTCTTTTAAAAATAGGGTGAGGAGTTAGTTTGACTTTTAAATATAGATCACCCCTTTTTCCACTGTTTTTCCCCGGCTCTCCTTTTCCTGCAACCCGAATCTTAGATCCGTTATCTACTCCTGAAGGAATTTTTATAGATAGGGTTTCAGTTGCATAGTTCTTTCCATTTGATTCTCTTGCTATTTTAATGTCTCTTGTTCCGCCTTTTATTGCTGTATTAAAATCAATCTCTATTTGATATTCTACATCTCTGCCTTTTGTTGGTCTTGTGCTCGGGCCCCCTCTTCTCGGGCCTCTAGCTCCAAATATCTCACTAAAGATATCTTCAAAGCCGGGAATTCCGGAAGCACCGCCAAAGTTTATATTTGCTCCCAAATCGCCCATGTTTCCAGAGTAATGACTCTGGTATCCACCGGGCCTACCCTGAAACCCTGCTTCTCCGAACATATCGTAAGACTTCTTTTTTTCCGGATCAGACAAATTCTCGTAAGCTTGTTGTATTTCCTTAAATTTTTCTTCGGCTTTTTTGTTACCCGGATTTATATCTGGATGATATTTTCTTGCAAGATTCCTGAATGCTTTTTTTATCTCATTACCTGAAGCATTTTTAGAAACTCCCAAAACATTATAATAGTCTTTTCCGGCTTTCATTACATAATCTCTGTTTTAATTCTAACTAAATTAAAAATAATCATTAAACTCAATTATTCAAGAAAGTGAGTTTGTAAAATAGAATTAGTTTTGCTCAATATTTTTAAGAATTTCTTCTGCTATAGTGGTAAATGATTTCGCAACATCGCTATTAGGTTGTGATAAAACTATAGGATTTCCATAATCGCCACTTTTCCTAATTTCAGGATCAATGGGGATTTCTCCCAGAAAAGGGATATCGAACTTTTCAGCCATCTTAAAACCGCCGCCCCTGCCGAAAATATCAATTTCCTTAGAGCAGTGAGGGCAGTCTAGATAACTCATATTTTCAACTATACCAAGAATGGGCACATTCAATTTCCTGAACATCTGCACGCCTCTTTTAACATCTAAAAGAGCTATGTCCTGCGGGGTAGTTACTATTATTCCCCCCGTAATCGGTGCGCTTTGTATAAGTGATAGCTGAGAATCACCTGTTCCCGGTGGAAGATCGATAAACAGATATTCGGTTTCTTTCCAGTCTACATCTTCTAAAAACTGCTTTATGGCGCTGTGGACCATCGGGCCTCTCCAGATTACCGTGTCGTCCTCGCTAATTAAAAATCCGATAGACATTAAATTTATTCCGAATTTTTCAATGGGGTTTAATTTTTTTTTGTCATTAGTTTTAGGTTTATCGTTTGTCCCCATCATCATTGGTATGCTAGGGCCCCAGATATCGGCGTCCATAAGACCTACATTATTTCTTAGCTTAGAGGTTGCCAGTGCAAGATTTACAGCAACTGTAGATTTACCCACTCCTCCTTTACCGCTGGCTACGGCTATAAAATACTTGATGTTGGAGATTTTTTTTTCTTTCGGTTCACCCGGGCTTGCCTGGCCTGCAGGAGCTTTCGCAGGTCTTGTTTCAGAACTTATTTCTAATCCATTAACACCGGGAAGCTCAAGTATTGTCTTTTTTACAGCTTGTTTAATTTTTTCTTCGAGCTGCCCGTCGGGTTTGGGTAAAACGAGAGAGATTTTTACATTGGAATCAACAATCTCAACATTTTTTACAATTCCAAATGAAATAATGTCGCGAGTAAATCCTGGATATCTTACGTTTTTTAACGCATTTTTTATTTGGTCTTCAGTAAGGTTCATAAATATTAAGCGACGCCAAGTCTTTTCTTAGCTTCATCTGTCATCATATCAGCATTCCATGGCGGATCCCAAACTATTTCTATAATCACATTCCTTGCGCCGATATTCTTTACAGCCGTCTCTGCCTGGTTTGCAATCATTGCTCCCATACCGCAGCCAGGTGTTGTCAGAGTCATCTTTAGCTTAACATCCCTGCCAGAAATTTGGGTATCATAAATAAGCCCAAGCTCTACGATGTTCACCGGAAGTTCCGGGTCAGTTACTGTTTTGAGCGATTCGTAGACCTTTTCTTCGGTGATTTCAATATCTTGATCAGCAGGTTTTTTATTATCAAACTTTTTAAATGAAACACCTTGCGGTCCTGCGCTGCTGGGAGTATCAGGCTGTATAGATATTATTTTTTTCATTGCCATTAAATTCTGCCTCCGTATTTCGATTAGTATTTATAGTATATCAACAAACTATTAATATTTCTTTAATTAAGAAGTGTTATATTAAGAATAACGCAACTTGCAATTTTGACTGAACACTCAAAGAAATTAAACCATTTTAAAAAAAAGTGTCAATCCTGTAATTTACAATATATAGTGCAGTTTACAATCTTGACACCCTATATTATTTAAAATAACCTAGTAGCGAAACATGAGAAGAGAAACAAGGCAGTTTAAATTAGGAAATGTAGAAATAGGCGGCGGAGCTCCGGTTTCAGTCCAGTCGATGACAAAGACTGATACCAGAGACATCGATGCCACGGTTGAGCAGATCAGCCAGCTCGAAAAGGCCGGGTGTGATATTGTCAGATTGGCTGTTCCCGATATGAAAGCTGCAAAAGCTCTGGGTGAAATCAAGAATCAGACTAATATCCCCCTTGTTTCTGACATTCATTTTGATTATCTTCTTGCCCTTGAAGCAATTAAACAGGGTGTGGATGGCATGAGAATCAACCCTGGCAACATAGGTTCAAAAAAGAGAATAAAGGCTGTAGTAGACGCTGTTAAGGAAAGAAATATTCCTATAAGAATAGGTGTTAATTCCGGCTCTCTTGAAAAAGATATATTGAAAAAGCATGGCAGTCCCACTCCTGATGCTCTTGCCGAAAGCGCAATGAGACACATTGCAATTTTAGAAGATATGGATTTCTATGATATTAAGATCTCTGTTAAATCCACTGACGTAATGAGAATGATAGAGGCTTATAAGATAATCGCCGAAAAGACTGATTATCCGCTTCATCTCGGTGTGACTGAAGCGGGAACTATCAAGATGGGAACGATTAAATCTTCTGTAGGAATTGGAAGTCTGCTTGCTCAGGGTATTGGTGATACGATAAGAGTGTCTTTAACCGGCGATCCTATTGATGAGATAATTGTAGGTATTGATATTTTAAAGTCCCTGGGACACAGAAAACACGGGATCGAACTTATATCCTGTCCTGGTTGCGGAAGGCTGGAAATTGATCTTATGAAACTTGTGACTGATATTGAGCAAAAGATTGAACATATTGATCTCCCAAGACCAATTAAAATTGCAGTTCTTGGTTGTGT
>SMWS01000104.1 GCA_004356685.1 Deltaproteobacteria bacterium | reverse complement strand
ATCGAGGAAAGAAAACTCAATGTCTGCAATACTGCTGTTCAAAATATCAGAGAGCATAATATAATTATTTTAAGAGCTATATGTAAAAAGTAAAATAAGTAAGAACACATTGAGCCTGTCCTGAGCCGAGTCGAAGGGCCTTTCGAAATGCGTATTTTTTTGTAACATAAAATCCAGATGCTGAATCAAGCTTGTGCTGAACTCTATTTAGTATTCAGCATGACATTATTGATTGTGAATTGTTTGGATGCAGTGCGGTTAATAAACCCCAGATTGTTTGGTAAGTGTAGGAAAACAATGGTATTAGTTGCTATCAAAACTCCCTATTATTTCTTTGCCACCATTGCTAATTATTCTTTCAGCAAGCTGTGATGAAAGTTTGATATTATCTTCAATGCTTCCTGAAATATTATCTTTTATAAAATCTTTTCCATCAACAGATGCGACAAATCCGCTTATTTGAATTTTATTCTTATCTTTTATTTCACAATAACAACCAAGCGGAAGGCTGCAATCTCCACCCATCTTAGCAACGAAGTTTCTTTCAGCTCCAATACAAAACATTGAATTTGAATCATTTATATTTGAAATCATTTCTTTAATTTCTATATCATTCTCTCTGCATTCAATCCCTATTATCCCCTGCCCTGCTGAAGGAATAATATCGGTTGTAGAAAAATACTGCGTTATTTCACCTTTGAGTCCAAGCCTCTTAATCCCTGCCGAAGCTAAGACTAACGCATCGTACTGTCCGGATATGAGCTTTTTTATTCTTGTATCAACATTCCCTCTAATTGGTTTTAATTCTAAATCGTCTCTTAATTTCTTTATCTGAACCTGGCGTCTCAAGCTTCCTGTCCCAAGAACCGAGCTTCTGGCAAGATTTTCAAATTCAACTTTACCATTTGAAAGAAGTACATCTCTTGGATCTTCACGACTGAGAAAAGTAGGTATCTCTAAACCACGGGGAATAGTTACTGGCACGTCCTTCATGCTATGAACAGCTATATCAACCTGGCCATTCAACATCGCTTCTTCAATTTCTTTTACAAATAATCCTTTGCCGCCAATAGATGAAAGTGACCTATCCTGGAAATTATCTCCAGATGTTTTTATAATTTTCAGATAAACAAGTAATTCTGGAAATATTTTTTGGAGGGACTGTTTAACAAAGTTAGCCTGCCAAAGGGCAAGCTTACTACCCCTTGTTCCAATCCTGAGAAGGTTGCTCATCAGATTCGTCATCTACCAGAGTTAATTTGGTTTGGAGGTCAAAAAGTTTAGTTATTGTATCTACGTACACCGAACTTGCATAAGTAGAAGATTGTTTTTTTAGGTTTGAAAACGGGCTGTGAAGCAATTTTGAAATGATAGCCGAAGCCATATTTTCAACTATTTCTCTTTGATTGCTATCCTGCAAATCAAGCTTCCTAAAAGCCTTAACAACTTCCTGGTTTTTGATTAGTTCAAACCTGTTCTTCAGTTCAACTATAGCCGGAAACACCTTGAGTTCTTCAAGCCAGTTTGAGAATTGTATTACTCTGTGATTTATTATTTCTTCAGCTTTTCTGGCGTTTTGTTTTCTCGATTTAATGTTTTCATCCAAAATTCCATTTAAATCGTCAATGTCATACAGGTAAACATTTTCCAGTTCTTCTATCCTTGGATCGATATTCCTTGGAACAGCTATATCGATCAGAAATATCGGCTCGTTTTTTCTTATATTCAAAGCCTCTTTCAAATGTATGGGTTTGATAATATATTCCAATGAATCAGTGGCAGTTATAATGATGTCTGCATGATTGATATGGTAATAAATTTCCTCCATTCCAACTGCTTTACCATTTAAGTTTTGAGCAAGTATTCTGGCATTTTCGATGTTTCTACTCGCTATTATAAGCTCATTTATACCAACATTTATCAGATTCCTGGCCGCAAGCTCTCCCATCTCCCCGGAACCGATAAGAACTGCTGTTCTGTTTGTAAAATCATCAAAGATTCTTTTAGCAAGCTCTACCGCTGCATAGCTGATAGACACGGCTTGAGATCCAATACCCGTTTCTGATCTGACTTTTTTGGCTGCAAAAAAAGTGCTGTGGAAAAGCTTATTTAGTATTAATCCTGTAGTATCGGCTTTTGTGGCAATTTTATAAGATTCTTTTACCTGACCCAGAATCTGAGGCTCACCTACTACCATAGAATCCAGACTCGAAGCTACTCTGAATATATGTCTTATAGCCTCTACGCCAATAAAACTATAGTAATGGGAAGATAATTGTTCAACGTCAATATTGTGAAATTCAGCAATAAACTGCTTTATCTGATTAATAGCGTTTTCGACATCTTCGGTTACTGCGTATATCTCAATCCTATTACATGTGGAAAGAATGATACATTCTTCTATATTTGTATTTTTTATTAATTTTGGAAGTACTTCAGCCGTATCCCTATCAGAAAAGACCAATCTTTCCCTCAGTTCTACAGGAGTCTCTTTGTAGCTAATCCCTAAAGTTAATATGCTCAACATTTTGTAGCTCTTAAAAAATATTATAATATATATTAATTAAATAAGATATATTATAACCCTCCGCTGCTTGGAATGATATAAACTTCTTCTGTCTGCACATCAGCCGGCTGGCTGTAAACATGCAGTATCATTTCAGCAATGCTTTTTGGTTCCATCATCTTTGTTTTATCCCAATCTCCCTGCAGAGAATCCCAAAGCGGAGTGTTCGTGGGACCTGGAAGAATAGCCGAAACTTTAATTCCCTTGGATCTTAGTTCTTCCCTAATAGAATTTGTAAAACCTAAAAGACCAAATTTAGAAGTACAATAAGCGCTCCAATTTGCAAATCCAATTTTTGAAGCATTTGACCCAATATTAAAAATATGTGCGCCTTCATCCATAAATTCTAGCGTGTGCTTTGTAATTAAAAACGTGCCTGTCAAATTAACCTTGAGGGTTTGCTCCCAAGTTTTTAGATCTGTATCAAAGATTGAACCAATGTAAGCAACAGCAGCATTGTTTACTAAAACATCGATTTTACCACTAACCTCCGAGACTTTATTAATAAAACCTCTTACCTCAGACTCCCGGCTTATATCACAGACATCTATATAAATTCCTGAACCGATGTGCTCTATTTCATTTTTAAGATTTTCTAAATCAGAGGCAGTTCTACCGCAAGCTGCTACATGGAATTTTTGTTTGGCAAATACAAGTGCGATTTCTCTTCCTATTCCTTTACCAGCACCAGTAATTAATACTACTTTATCCATAAATCACTTTAGACTATTTTGACCTATTAGACTTAAAAATTCGGCGCGTGTTCTCTCATCTTTTTTGAATACCCCGAGCATTGAGCTTGTTAGCATATTTGCCCTTGCCTTTTTTACCCCCCTCATAGCTATACAAAGGTGAAATGCCTCAGCGACAACCCCAACCCCATGCGGACTTAAAGTCTCATTTAGAATATCGGCAATGTTCATGGTCATTCTTTCCTGTAACTGAAGGCGTCTTGAGTAAATTTCAATCAGTCTTGGAATTTTACTAAGACCAATAATTTTCCCATTGGGCACATAAGCCACATGACATTTTCCAAAAAATGGGAGCATGTGGTGTTCACAGAGGCTATAAAATTCTACATCCTTTATAATGACCATCTCATCATACTTTTCATCAAAGATTGCATCATTAATAACCTCGTGAGGTGATTGGTTATATCCAAATGTAAGTTCCTCCCTATACATTCTTGCAATTCTATCAGGGGTGTTTCTAAGCCCCGGTCTTTCAGGGTCTTCACCTATTTCTTTAATCAAACTTCTAATGGCATCTTCAATTTGCATATTTTATATCTTTCTCCTCAAAGTATTCAAAATAGTTATTCTCAGTTTCCCAAAGTTTTAGATAAACCAGATTAATATTTTGTATATTATCTTTAAGCTTACCCCAAAAAAATCTAACTATATTTTCACCAGTTGATTGATTCTTTATAAAATAATCAACCTCTATATCGAGGCGTTTGTGATCTAGTTCTGAGATTACTTTATCAACAATTAAATCTAGTTCTTTCAAATCTACTACCATCCCAGTATCATTGTTAATCTCACCTTTTACCCTTACCTCTAAATAGTAATCGTGTCCGTGTCCCCTGGGGTTTGAGCACTTTCCAAAAACCTCCGAATTCTCTTTTTCACTCAATCTGTCTAAAAAAAGCCTGTGCCCTGCCGAAAAGTTATAAATTTTTGTCAGGCAGCAATGTTTGGTGTTCAACTACCCCTCCAATAATCAACATAAACTTCCGGGGTTTCATAAAGCCTGATTCTGTGAAGTTTACAGGATTTATTTTTATCAAGGTTATTACTTATTACTTCCCAAAGCACCTTAGCAATATTTTCTGTGGTTGGAATTAAATCCTTAAAGCTCAAATTATCCTCATTTAGATATTTATGATCGAAATCCTTAAGAGCATCTACTATAATTGGTTTAAGGTCGTATAGATTTATTATCATCCCTGTCTCAGGATCTATTTCTCCTTCAACTGTCGTCTCTAAGACATAGTTATGACCATGCCCGTGAGGACTTGTACACTTACCAAACACCTCAACATTTTTTTTCTCCGACCAGTTTTTATTCCAGTACCGGTGAGAGGCAGAAAATGTAACCCTCTTTGTAAGCAGCGTCTTGTTTACCATAACTAATATCAAAAAAACCTAATATTATCACATCAATATAATGATACTAGTATTAATAAGCATAAGGTAATATAGCAATTAAATAAGGAATTATCAGATAATTAAAATGATTTGCGGCAATTTTATAAATAATAAACAAACTACTATATTATTTCTGAGACAATATCTTATCAGAATAATTTTGCTTTATTGTCTGGCTAAACTTGGTGTGGATTA
This sequence comes from Deltaproteobacteria bacterium, assembly GCA_004356685.1. GTDB lineage: Bacteria > Desulfobacterota_D > UBA1144 > Nemesobacterales > N074bin48 > N074bin48. The sequence continues at coordinate 257 of SMWS01000104.1, read as the reverse complement.
GATTACTGACGCTTGGCTCTATCCTTTCCAGAAATGGCTTTGGATAAATACCCATGACAAAAATCATAATAGAAATTGGAAGCAAAACAAAAATCTCTCTTACGCTCAGATCTTTAAGCGCTTTATTTTCTGGTTTGTCTAAAGGACCAAACATTACCCTTTGATATGCCCAAAGCATATAAATTGCGCCAAGCACAATACCAGTTGTGGCAAGCACCGAATATCTGTAGTCCCACTGAAATGCGCCCAGCAGTATT
>SMWS01000103.1 GCA_004356685.1 Deltaproteobacteria bacterium | reverse complement strand
CACCTTTATAAAAAACAACACACGAGATCTGGCCTTCTAGGCAGATCCTTTGGAATGAATCAGCCTGATCATTTAATAAGAGATTTTCTATTCTAAATTCACTCATTACTATAAAAAATTATTTAAAATCAAAATGACAGATAAATACTATTTAAGTTATATTATTAATCATCCCCACAAAAAAATAAATAGTCATTATAAACTTGATATTTACTTATTAAAACTTAATTTACAAAAAAGAACATAGTATTATAAAAAAATATTGGTTAATTGAAATAAAATTTAAAAATTATAAAATGTTATATTTATAAACTAAAGAAAGTTCTCATGGATAATCAAAATGAAAAAATACTAATAGTTGATGATGAGCCCAGAAACAGGCTTCTGCTCAACAACATGTGTGAAAATATGGGCTTCCAAACATTTCAGGCAACAAATGGTGAAGAAGCCGTAGAAATTGCACTCACAGTAAAACCCGACTTAATAATAATGGATGTTATTATGCCTAAAATGAATGGCTTTGATTCTACGCAAAAAATAAAATCTAACGACAATACAAAGCAAATTCCTATAATAATTGTAACAGCTCTTGGTTCCAGAGAAGACTTGTTAGAAGGAATATCCAAGGGTGCGGATGATTTTCTCACTAAGCCTTATGATTTTGAAGAACTGGCAATGAGAATAAAAAACAATCTTAAGATCAAAAAATATAATGATTTATTGAAGCAAAGTAACTATATTTTAGAAGATAAGGTACAGCAAAGAACTAAAGAGCTGCAAAAAGCCCTTTTTGAATTAAACCTGTCTCATGACAATACAAAAGCAGCTTACCTGGAAACAATATACAGACTAACTTTGGCAACTGAATTCAAAGATCAAGCGACTGGTTCTCATATAAGAAGAATTAGCCTATATACTAAGAAAATAGCCGAAATACTTGGCATGAACACTGATTTTATAGAAAACATATTCCACGGATCACCCATGCACGATATTGGAAAAGTGGGAATACCAGACAGTATTCTTCTAAAACCTAGTGCTTTAAATAGTGAAGAATGGGAAATAATGAAAACACATACAACAATTGGGGCCAAAATCCTCGAGGGATCGGAATCTATATTTCTTAAAATGGGGCAGGAAATTGCCCAGAATCATCACGAAACCTGGAACGGCTCAGGATACCCATATGGTCTGAGCAAAACACAGATACCAATATCTGCCAGAATTACAATTATAGCCGACCAATACGATGCCCTTAGAAGCTCAAGACCATATAAAAGAGCATATAGCCATCAAGAGGCATTTGACATTATTACAAAAGGTGATGATAAAACAAGCCCGGAGCATTTTGACCCAGAGATATTAGATGTATTCATAGAAATTAATAACGAGTTCCGTGATATTTTTAAAACATTTGAAGGATATTAAATATTTATGTAATCCGTGGTTATTTCTTAGTTAAAAGTCCTATTTTACAAATTCACAATAAGCTTTAAGCCTTTTGTTAATAAACATGCTAATAAAAAAAAACCATAGAACTGGATCTATTATAGTTTCTTAATAACACCGCAAGCTACTCTCTTTCCTGCATTTCCACTTGGATCGGAAATTAAGTCATCGGGACCTGAATGAATAACAATGGAAGTACCCTCTTCTTTTAAAAGTGAATTAATTCCATGTTCTAGCGTAGAAAGGTGTGAAGTAATAAGAAGTGAGCCTGTTCCATCTGGCTTTATATAAATGTTTGCTAAATCACCAACATGATACCCCTTAGGATTTTTTGTGCCGTGGCTCATACTGTATGGATTAAAATGCCCGCCTGCAGATTTAAAATCAGGCTTATTACATTTGCCTATTTGATGAATATGAATACCATGAAGCCCCGGGGTTAAACTTTGCACCAGCACGGCAATATTTACGCCCTCACTACTTTCAATAAATGAAGCCAGACCCACTATTTCTCCTGAATTGTTTTTAATTTTAGATTTAGCCACTATCGGAATTTCTGCAAAAGAACTTTGCATACTTAAATAAATAATCGAAAAAACAGCAATTAGTATAATTTTCATAAAACTCCCCCTTTATTCTAATTTTGATTCAATTGTTTCCCGCACTCAGGACATTTTTTCAAATCCCCTTTTACCTCGGTGCCGCATTCACATTTTGTAACTTCACTGGGCTTTGTGATAGCTTTTAATTTTCCAAGATCTTTGAGAGCATTTTCATGTATATTTTTTATCTCTTCATTCATATCATCTATTTCTGATTCTAAATTCAATATATCGCTGCATTTATTTTTAATACTATCTTCACTGATATTGCCTTTATGCTTAAATGTCCTGAAGACGGCATTTCCAAGCTCCTCTATCAATTTCTTTTTATACCTGTTTTTCCCCTGAATCTGGTTTTTTGTTTTTAATACTACATAAGCTTCTTTTGATCTCACATTTACTATTCTAAGTCCTCTACTAAAGCCAGCCTTAAACTTATCGAATCTATCGGCATTATCTTCCATAATTTTTTCCTTTATAAATTTAATTTTATTATCAATGTTATGTAATATTAAGCAAAAATCAAAAAAAATATGTTTAGTTCAATGATTATTTGTGATGTTTGAAAATAAGAACTTGCCTGATCTTCCATACTCACTTAAAATCTGAGTTTTTAATCCTCTTTAATAATATTATTCATACCTGAATGGCTAAGAACAATATATTCTACGGTTGGTATATAGTAGGTGCATCGCTGATACTCATCATACTCGATGGACTGCTCTTATACTCTTTTGGAATATTTCTTCCCAGTCTAAATGATAAGTTTAGTTTATCCGAGGCAGGAGGGTCGTCCATTTATGCCCTCAGGTCATTTGTTCTCGCTTTTTCACTTGCAATTTCAGGAAGGCTTGTAGATAAATACGACCCAAGGATAATAATATTTTCTGGTGGTTTAATATGCGCAGTCGGGCTGCTATTATCGGGATTTGCCGACACAAAGCTCGAACTGTTTTTATATTTTGGTGTTTTGATAGGCATCGGAGACGGGGTTTTATATATAACATGTGTTACCCTGATAAGCAGATGGTTTATTAAAAAAAGATCGCTTGCAATAGGAATTATTACAACAGGTGTACCGCTTAGCGGACTGTTTGTTCCTCCCCTTACCACCTGGTTAATCATTAATAATGGTATATCTAATGCATTTTTTGGCTTATCCGCTTTTATGTTTATTGCAATATTTGCATCACTGCTGCTGAGAAAGAGCCCAAGTGATAAGAATTTAAAACCTTATGGGGCTGAGGATATTAGCTCTGACCCACAAAACTCAAATCTAACATCAGATAACAATCAGGACTGGAAAGCAAAGGAAGCAATTAAGACCCCAGTGTTCTGGCTTTTATATGTAATGTGGCTGTTTGGTTTTCTGACTTTTCTAATTATTATCACCCATCTTTTTAACTACGAAATACATGTTGGAATTCCCGAATTACTCGCTTCAGGCGCCCTTGCAGCCATAGGTTTGGGAAGCATAGTTGGAAGAATTGTTCTCTCAGGAATTTTAACTGAACGAATTAGAAGTGAACGCGTATTATTAATATGTTTTTTTGTACAAGGCAGTTCAATACTGATATTGCTGCTCACAAATGATATACAATACTACTATCTGTTTGGTTTATTATTCGGTTTCTTTTACAGTGGATGGGTCCCAATTTTTCCTATGCTTTTAGGAGACTTTTACGGTTTAAAAGCTCTTGGGTCTATTTATGGGTTTTTTGGAACATCATTCTCGGTAGCTGCTATAAGCGGTCCTATACTGGCCGGATATCTTTTTGATAGGACTGGAAGTTATTTTTACCCTTTTCTTATAGCGATAATATTTTGCTATTTTGCCGCATTTCTAACGTTTTTTATAAAAAAACCAGTAAAGAAGCTTTCTCTTAGCTAGCTTATTATTAAAATGGTAACAAAAATATGAATTTTAAGATAGATATAGAATTTGCTGAATCGGCAGAATCACTGCTCAACAAATTATATTATGATAATTACCTGTTTGATTCCGGCATTAATAAAATGTCTAACTCAAAAGATATTTTATATAACCATAGAGAATTGTTTGATATAAACATTTTTAAAAATCTTGATAGTAATAAATACTCAGAAAATGAACACGAAAAGATAAGGCTGTTTAAAATTTTTCTTTCTGAACTTCTAAAAACTAATAATAGCTTTGATTCTATCGAAAATTTAAAAAATGAATTCAACATCCAGACTAAAAAATCTGATAATAAAGAGATGAATTTATTTAATTTATTTTCTAATATCAAAACAGAAAGGAAAAGAGAAAACAGGAAAAAATTAAGTCAAAGATATAAAGAATTAACCGATGAATTCCTTGCTGGAATTCATCTCATAATTGAAAATAAAAATCAAACTTCAAAGGCATTAGGATTTAATAATTATTTAGATCAAACACGTGATCTCAATAAAATAGATATTGAACAAGTAAAAAATCTTTGCAAAGAATTTCTAAATGATACCGAATACATATATAAAGATTTATTTAGGTGGCATCTTAAAAACAAACTGGATATACAGATAAAAGATGCTAGCTATGAAGACTCATTATTTTTATTTAACTCTTTTGAATTCAAAGACTATTTTAAGCAAACTTCGCTTCTAAAATTATCCACTCAATTTCTTTTTGAAATTGGGATGAATTTAAGTGACTCAATAAGTTTTGACCTCGTTAACAGAGCCTCAAAAAACGGGCAGGCCAAATCCTATCCAGCTCAAATACCTGATAAAATATTCGTATCTATATACAGAATTAAAACCATCCAAGATTATGAATCTATATTGGGTGAGCTTGGTAAATCTCTATTTTTTAGTTCAATAAATGTTGATGAAACATTTGAAAACAAAAGGCTAATCGATCCAATCACTCTGGAAACATTTAAAATACTTTTTCAGGATTTTGTGTTTGAGAAAAAGTGGTTAGAGAGATATCTGAAAATTGATACCGATAACAATTTTATAGAATTATTATATTTAAAAAAGTTGGCATACTTGAGAAATTTGTGTGTAAATGTGCTGTTATTTAGAATTATTAATGAAAACAGTAGTATCTATGATTCTTTATCACAAATATCTGAAATATATCTAACTAATATGTTTGTTAAGCCAAATGAAAATACTGTGTTGTTTGATTTAGTGCTCAGTGATATAAATCCATATATAAGTTATAGAGCCTGGCTAATTGAAACAAATATTAAAGAATTTCTGCGAGATAAATTTGATGACCAATGGTGGAGAGAACCAGATACTGGGAATCAATTAATGAAATGGTGGGAAATGTGTTCTGATCTAACCGGTAGCAAGCTTGAAGAGATAATAGGAATTAAAGACATAAACAACTCAAAACTAATTAGTACTTTTGAGGATATTTTTTAGAATAAATGATAATTTTTTTCGTAACTAACCTTCTGATTTTTTTGTCATTTTATTTGTTATTAATTAATAAAAAGCTTACCTCTATTTCCGAGAAGTTAGTAGCTACAGTACTCCTTACTACAGCTCAAATAATTTTAAGTGAACTTGTACTGGGTACTCTGGAAATATTAACAGTTAACTACTTAATTTTATTAAACACAGCTATCGCTCTCATCATAATATTTGTAGTTTTTAGAAAACAAAGAAATATTAAAGCTTATTTAACAGATGATTATATTTCCCTAAAGAGTAATCTAAAGTCTATAAATTCACCTTACATAATATTTCTGTTCTTATTATTATCTCTTGTAAGTTTTTGGTTATTCTTATCGGCTATATTGCTCCCTCCGAGAGGCATTGATGACCTCACCTATCATCTTCCTGCAGTATTTGAATATATTTATCATCAAAAGATATTCCTGCTTCCTGTTGAGTATCGTGGGCATGTTGCATTTCCAATGAATGCAGAACTCTTATTCCTGTGGCCTACGGTGTTCTTTAAGAATTTAATCCCAATAGGCCTGGTACAATTTTTTTATGGAATATACGGAATCTCTGTAATTTATGTTCTTTCAAGACAACTATCATTAAAAAGGGAAACCTCAATTTTTATAGGTCTTATCTTTTTTTTTAGCCCTGTTGTACTGACTCAAGCTGGCGTAGCATATATTGATTTAATTGTAAGCGTTCTCTTTCTTGTCAGCCTTTATTTCTCTATTCGATTTTATTCTACCCAAATATCAACATATTTATTTTTAGCCGGGATATCTATAGGTTTAATTCTAGGGATGAAGTATACAATGATCTTAACAGCAATAATCCTGCAAACAGTAATTTTTCCTAAGTTAATACGAAAAAACTCTCGAGAAATATTAATTTATTTTCTCTTAATCTCAATATTCTCATGTTATTGGTATTTACGAAATTATTTAGTTTTAGGAAACCCTGTATTCCCTATGGAAATTTTTACTGAATCCAGGGAGTTTTTAAGCATTAGCTCTCTAAATATTCTATATATAGTAAATAAATTCAAAGAGATATTTGGGCTGTTTCTTTATGATACAGGCATTGGATCATTTCACGGAGGGTATGGAATTATATTTTGGGGAATTGCAATCCCAAGCTGGATCTATTTCTTTATAAAATCTATAATGATAAAAAACAGATCTAGATCTGTTAACATTTTTATTTTACTTCAATTATTAACTGGCTTTCTATTTTTATTCCTTGTCCCTTCATTCAAATTTCATAGATCTCCAAGACTCACAATTTTTATGATTGGTATTGGCATTTTAGCCGTTGGAAAATTAATTGAAGAATTTGAATCACAGAAAATATATAAAAATACTATTCTTCTGAGCTGCTGTGTTTTTTCATTTCTATCAACATTCCAGCTTGCTAGAGCAAAGCTGCCTTCATATGCAATTGATATTCCGATTTATGACATATTGAGCAAAAAAGATTATTCGCAAATGAGATATCTCCGGTTTGCGTCATCCAGCTCTTCGTTTTTATGGGAAACTTTAGACTACATAACTTTAAACTATCGAAAAGGATTAGACTGCTATTTTGCCAGCAGTGTTCTTGATTACGCTGGACCTATTTATGGCAGCAGACTTCAAAACAGGGTCTGGAATTTTAAAGAAGATAAATCGAAATTGCCAGATGCATTTATTTATCTTATTCATGATGAAGAAAATGTAAAATATTACGGAAAGAAAATAACAATAGATGAGGTATTAAATAACAACAATTATAAATTAATAGATTTGGCAGAAAAAGCGTATTTGTATTTACATAAAGATTTTTTAGAAAAAAATAGCATTATCTCAAACTCACTTATTAGGCATTATGAAAACTACTACGATTACGAAATTAAGGTTGCTTCAAGGTTCAAAAATAAGGTTAATAATGGCGCACCCATAATTACTTCCAGCTATTATGGTATGGGCTTTCAATATTTAAATATGATTGATGAAATTAATAATCCGGTCCATGTTTTACCGGTTGATAAAGAAACCCAATTTATTGAAAACAGTAATATTACTATGTTCTACAGCATCAATAAGACATTTAAGGGTTATGATTCTAAAGTGATCGGCAAAATAGTATTTAAAAAAAATGAGGAAATAATATTATATTTTAATTCTAAAATATGATTAAAACATTTGAAAATCATATATTATTTTTCGTTATTGTACTTTTTACTTCAGTACACCTGTATTTCATACTAAATCATTATTTGGCTGGATATAATAGACTTACCGAAATTTGGTATGCCATATATCGTTTTTTGGGTTTTCTATTATTTTAATAAAAAAACATTCAAATAAGTATTGTAGATTTTAATATTTTTGATTTATCCTTTCAATTAATAGTTTTACGGATTAATTATAACCTTGCCAAACTGCGCGCGGTTTTCAATGTGTTTATGTGCTGCGGCAGTTTCAGATAGAGGGAATTTTTTGTCAATAATTGTTTTTATATATTTATCCAATGTGAGTTTTAAAGCCTTTTCTAAACTAGATCT
>SMWS01000102.1 GCA_004356685.1 Deltaproteobacteria bacterium | reverse complement strand
TAGATAAGAGGTGATCTTATGGCAAAAGAAGATAAACTGGTACAAAAATTATTAGAAGAGGATGATGAATTTAGAAACTTATTTTCTGAACACAGACAGTTGGATGAAAAAGTAGCTATCCTTGAAAACAAAGAAATCTTATCGGTAGAAGATGAACTAAAAATAAAACAGTTCAAAAAACTGAAATTATCTCTAAAGGATAAGATGCAGAACAAAATAAAAGCGCTAAAAAAGTAGTATAAAAATTATATTTTACTTTAGGAGATTTTACCTTAAATGGCCAAAATACTTGGTGCTAAAATGTTTTTAGAGCCTCTTAAACACGAGGGAATAGATATATCTTTGGACTTCTGGCGGTTATGTGCTTAGAGTCTTTGACGTGATGACCAAGTATTTAGATGATATTACTCATGTGTTAGCAAGCCACGAACTAAGGTACTACACATATTGCAGATGGTTTTACGAGAGCTTCAGAAAAACCAGGGGGGTTGTACTTTGTACATCTGGTACTGCCCTATGTGAATGAAATGATTATGGATCCTGTTGATGTAGCTTAAAAACCTCTTTACAATGAACTGTTTATTAGTTACACATTTTTAATCTCCTTAATGTTTACTAATTAGATTGGAGGAAATATATTTGAGACATACTATTTCTTTACTTGTAGATAATGAATCTGGTGTTCTTTCGAGAATTGCGGGCCTGTTTAGCGCAAGAGGTTTTAATATTGAAAGCCTTTGTGTTGCAGAAAGCTCAGAGCCAGACACCTCTAGAATTACTCTTGTCACAAGCGGAGACCCTAATATTATTGAACAGGTAACAAAGAGGTTTAATAATATGGTAAATGTTATTAAGGTCAGTAATTTGACTGGGGATACAAGAGTAGAACGAGAAATGATATTAGTAAGGGTTGAAGCAAATAAGGAAACTAGGGCAGAAATACTAAGAATCGTAGATATTTTCAGAGCAAAAGTAGTAGATGTTAGTCAAAAAAATTATATGCTTGAACTTACTGGTGATATAGATAAAATCTCTGCTTTTATTGATCTTCTTAAACCTTTGGGGATTGAAGAAATTGCCAGAACAGGAACTGTTGCAATGACAAGAGAGGTACAAAAAAAAGTAGAAGGAGAAATTAATAAATGAAGGTTTATTACAATGATGATATTGATGTTGCTATACTTAAGAATAAAAAAATAGCTATTATAGGATATGGAAGTCAGGGCCATGCCCATGCCCAAAATTTGAGAGAAAGCGGAATGGATGTAATTGTCGGCCTGAGAGAAGGTGGAGGCAGCTGGGAAAAAGCAAAAAACGCGGGATTTGATGTGATGACAGTGAGTGATGCTTCTGCCACAGCGGACATAATGATGATGCTAGCTCCGGATACAAGCCAAAAAGGAATTTATGACAGTTCTATAAAAGCCAATTTGCAACCTGGAAACGCTATTGGTTTTAGCCATGGTTTTAATATTCATTATAAACGGATAGTACCTCCTGAAAATATTGATGTATTTATGGTAGCACCTAAAGCGCCAGGGCATACCGTTAGAAATGAATACACATTAGGCGGCGGTGTTCCGTCTCTTGTGGCTGTTGAAAATAATCCATCCGGCCAGGCTAAAGAAATTGCTCTTGCATATGCAGCTTCAATTGGGTCAGGGCATGCAGGGATAATTGAGACTACTTTTAAAGATGAAACAGAAACAGATCTTTTTGGTGAGCAGAGCGTTTTATGCGGAGGTATCTCAGCTCTTATAATCGCTGGTTTTGAAACCCTTACAGAAGCTGGTTACCCCCCAGAAATGGCTTATTTTGAGTGTCTGCATGAAGTGAAATTGATTGTTGACTTAATATATGAGGGTGGAATTGCAACTATGAGGTATTCAGTAAGTGATACTGCCAAATATGGAGATATTACAAGGGGCCCAAGAATAATAAATGATAGTGTGAAGCAGGAAATGAAGAAAATACTTTCTGAAATACAGTCTGGGAAATTTGCCAAAGAATGGATACAAGAAGATGAAAATGGCAGACCCAACTATAACAGACTTCTAAAAGAGGGTGAAACACATCCTATAGAAGATATTGGAGCCGTTTTAAGAGGCATGATGAGCTCTCTTTTTAAGAGAAAGCTTGTAGACAAGACTAAAAACTAATGGATGATTTTAGACCAAAGATTGCTGCAGATGGGCTAAAATTTATAATCCCCCTGGCAGCAGCCACATGGTTGTTTGCAGTCTTTGGCTGTTGTATGTTCTCGCTAATTTTCGGGGTTTTGACGGGTTTTACGATTTTTTTTTTCAGAGATCCGAATCCCAATATACCCGAAGGGCAAAATTTAGTCTTATCACCCGCTCACGGCAAGGTAGTCTCTATTAAAACATCAGTGGAACCTGATTTTTTGCAAAAGGAAATGCAGTGCATAAGCATTTTTCTTTCGATATTTGACTGCCATGTAACCAGAAATCCTTACCCCGGTGCTATTAAATCTACAAAGTATAAACCTGGAAAGTTTCATCTTGCATTTTCTGACCATGCTTCTGATGAAAATGAGAGGTTTTCAATAATGCTGGAAACTGAGAATAAACAAAATATAGTAATTTCACTTATTGCAGGATTTGTTGCAAGAAGAATAGTCTCACTAGTAAAAATGGACGATAAACTAAGCTTAGCTCAGAGAATTGGACTGATAAGATTTGGATCAAGGGTTGATCTTTACCTGCCTAAGGATGTAAACTTATTAGTTAGTTTAGGAGATAAAGTAATTGGTGGGCAGAGTATAATTGGAGAGTTTACAGCCAAATGAATAAGAAAAAAACAAGACGACAGAGAATGCTGCCGCTTATTCCCAGTTTGATGACTACTGGGAACCTGTTTTTTGGACTGCTTTCAATTATGACCTCTATTCAGGTAATCAACATGAGTTCAAACGAATTAATATCTGTAGAGGTATTATATAGAAAGTATTGGTGGGCAGCTGCTTTTATAGGCATTTCTGCATTTCTTGATGTGTTGGACGGTAGGCTTGCTAGGATGATAAGATCTGAAACTGATTTTGGGATCTCGTATGATTCACTGAGTGATCTTGTATCATTTGGGGTTGCCCCAGCCGTGTTAATTTACACCTGGAGCCTGATTGATTCAGGCAAACTTGGTTTAATGGTGGTTTTATTTTATGTGGTATGTACGGCTCTTAGGCTTGCACGGTTTAATGCTCAGTCTCAAGGCGTGGAAAAATATAAATTTACAGGTATACCAAGTCCAATGGCTGCAGGTGTCATTGCATCTCCCATACTGTTTTTTGCTGAGATAAAGCTTGATCCAACAGATATTATTATGTGGTCTTATCTTTTTGTGACACCTTTTGTTGGTATGCTTATGGTAAGCGATGTGCCTTACTGGAAGTTTCCAAGAAATATTAAAAGACCATTTAATGCTCTTGTTATGTTATCTATTGTAATTGCTGCTATCATTACATTGCCAGAGGTAATGATTTTTCTTATAGCTTATACTTATGCACTGAGCGGTTTTTTCCTTTATTTATATAGTTTTGTAAAGAAAAAAGAAAAGTTAAAAGAGCCCGAAGAAAAACAAAGTTTCAGGATTTTATGATAATTAACATCCTTCTGCAGGTTTTAATAAATCTAAAATCAAATACCCTGAGTGGTTTAATTTAGAAATGATTATACTTAGAACATTTATATTAATTTTTATATCTTTAGTTTTGTTTAAGGAGACAAATATGATACTTGCTGCTGAGAATTCAACCGTGGATTTGGTTACAGAAAAATATACTTTGGATAACGGACTTACTGTTATCTTGGAAGAAAATCATGCGTCAGCTGTAGTTGCCGTTAATGTTTGGGTAAAAGTAGGAAGCGCTTGTGAAGGGGAGGGTGAACATGGTCTGGCCCATGTGCATGAACATATGCTATTTAAGGGCACTGAAAAAAGGGGTGTAGGAGAAATAGCAAGAGTTATTGAGAGCAGCGGCGGGGATATAAATGCTTTTACATCTTTTGATGAAACCGTTTATTATGTTGTGATTGCAAGCCGATTTGCAGAAACTGCATTAGACGTTCTTTCGGATGCAGTTTCCCATTCCACTTTCGATCCTGCTGAACTGAGTAAAGAGCTGGAAGTTGTACTCGAAGAGATTAGAAGGGGAGAAGATTCTCCAAGCAGAGTCTTAAGTCAAAAAATGTTTGCAGAGGCTTTTAAAGAACATGCTTATAAAAGACCTGTTATAGGAACATCTCAGAGCGTAAAGAGTTTTACCAGAGACAAAATTCTTAAATTTTACAAAAAATGGTATTCACCGGACAATATGGTTCTGGTTGTAGTGGGTGATTTTAATAAATCAGATATAAAAGATAAAATTAATGAAACTTTTGGAAAACTTTCTAAAACAAGCATTCCTAATTGTGAAATTCCGGTGGAATCTGCTCAAAAAGAAATTAAGCCGTTTGTGATTTCTAAAGATATTAAGGAAGGTTATTTCGTCCTGGCTTTTCATGGGCCTGAAGCAAATAGTGATGATACCCCGGTTCTTGATGTGCTCTCTAATATTTTAGGCAGTGGTGAAAGCTCACGTTTATACAGGAATGTAAAAGAAGAAAAGGGTGTAGTGAACAGTATATATTCCTATGCCTTTACACCCAAAGATCCTGGTTTGTTTGTTGTTGGTGGAACACTTAAGCCTGAAAACGCTAAGGAAGCTTTAAAAGAAGTACTCACCGAATTGTACAGGTTAAAGAGTGAAAAGGTCAGTACCCGTGAGTTAGAAAAAGCAAAAGTAAATATAGAAAGCGATACCATTTATACCAAGGAAACTATGCAGGGTCAGGCTCAGAAACTAGGCTATTTTGAGGTTGAAACAGGTGACTTCATTTTTGAAAAAGAATATTTAGAAAAAGTATCTAAGGTTAGAGCCGAAGATGTTATAAGAGTGGCCAATAAATATTTCAATAACAATAACATGACCCCAGGTCTTCTCTTGCCCTCGGATAGTGTAACAATAAATGTAAATGAGATTAAACAAATTGCTGAGGATGTATCTTCAAATCTGCAAAGTGAATCTAAAAAAGATTCCTCAAAACCAAAAGAAGAAGTTTTTAAAACGAAGCTAGAAAATGGAATTACACTTCTTGTAAAAGAAAATCATACAGTCCCTATTTTTGCAGCCAGGGCCGTTTTTCTTGCAGGGGTAAGATTTGAAAATGAAAAGAACAACGGGATATCTAATATCTTGTCTGATATGTTCACTCGTGGGACTGATACAAGAACTGCTGAAGATATAGCGGTTGAGATTGAATCTCTTGCAGCCGAGATAGATGGTTTTTCCGGCAGAAACAGTATTGGAGTTGCAGTTGAGTCTTTGAGCAAAAACTATGATAAGACTATGGATATATTTGCAGATGTTATTTTAAATCCATCGTTTCCTGTACAAGAAATCGAAAGAGCTAGAAGGGAGATACTTGCCAGTATTAACAGGCAGGGTGACAACCCCATTAGAACTGCTATAAATACTTTCCTTTCAACTCTTTATATCAAGCATCCTTATCGTTTTGACACTTTAGGTAAAACAGAAGTTGTTGAGAATTTTAATAAGCAAGATCTAGAGAAATTCTATAAAAAATATATCAATCCGCAAAATTTGGTTATTGCTGTTGCAGGAGATGTAGATACTGAAAGGGTTGTTGCTTCTATTAAAAAACATTTTTCTGGGTTTAATGGTGCTGAGTTAAAGCTTCCAAAAATTAGTGCTGAACAACCTGCCGGCTCAATCAGGCAGTCGACTGTATCACAAAAAGATAAAGCGCAGGCACATATATTGCTTGGATTTCTTGCCCCCGATTTAAATGATGATGATCAGTATGCTTTTGAGATTTTAAACACGGTGCTGTCAGGACAAGGTGGAAGACTTTTTACAGAACTCCGAGACATAAGAAGCCTTGCTTATTCTGTTACCTCTTTTTATACGCCTGGTTTAGAACCAGGTTATTTTGGGGTTTATATAGGTACTTCTCCTCAAAAGGAAAAAGAAGCAATAGACGGGATCAAAGAACAACTGGAGCTGCTTTTAGATAAAGGTATTACCGGTGATGAACTTAAAAGGGCCCAAAACTATCTTATAGGAAATTTCGAAATTGGCCTTCAGCAAAATTCTTCTCAGGCAGCGCGTATAGCTTTTGATGAGATTTATGGTCAGGGCTACGGTGATTATCAAAAGTATCCAGAAAATATAATGTCTGTTACTAAAGAAGATGTATTAAATGTTGCAAAGAAATATATTGATATGAATAAATATACAATTACAGTACTAAGACCCGAGAGCTGATAATTTAGTATTAATAAACTTACTGAAATCAATTTAAGATCATTAAATCAGGTGTTTTACGCAGAACAACTAAGAGTTAGATTCCTGTACTGTTTGGGTGCAGGTTTACAATATTCTTCATACTCCGGCTGTTCAGTAAATGGGTTTTTGAGAATTGTGTAAACTTTACTAATCTCACTATAGTCGCCTTGCTCTGCTTTTTCTATTGCTTTTTGAGCAATATAATTTCTAAGGATATATTTCGGATTAACAGAGTCCATTAATATATTTCTATCGGTTTTATTACTGGACTCATCTTTCAACCTCTTTGCATAATATGATGCCCACTTTCCATAGTTAGAATCGCTAAACATCTTGGATAAAACGATATTATTATTAAGATTATCCTCGTCGAAACCACTTAATTTTCTAAAAAAAGTAGTAAAATCAACTTTTGAGTAGAATAAACATTCAAGAACTATTTCAATAAGTTTCCAGTCGTCTGGATTTTGTGTTATAAGCCCCAGTTTTTTTCTCATTAATTTACTGTATTTATCTTTGTAAGTGTCGTTATACAAATCTAGAGCATCGCTTATCTCTTTTGAACTGAGCAGTTCACTAAAACATTTGCCAAGCTTTTGCAGATTCCAGTATGCTATAGACTTCTGGTTTCTTAGTGAATACCTTCCATGATGATCCGAGTGGTTTGGAATGAATTCAGGGTTAAACTCTTCAACAAATCCAAATGGTCCGTAGTCAAAGGTAAGACCAAGTACAGACATATTATCTGTATTCATAACTCCGTGAGCAAATCCATAAGCCTGCCAAAACGCTATTAACCCGGCGGTTCTTTTTATGACTTCTTTATAAAATTCCAAATATTTATTGTCCGATTCAATTAATTGGCTAAAATGATTTTCAATAACATAGTTGGCAAGGATTCTTACATTTTCATATTCCTGTTTATAATAAAAACCTTCAAAGGAACCAAAGCGCACATGAGACTCTGCTACCCTCAGCAGCATTGCTCCCATTTCCTGTGTTTCTCTTTGCACTATCTCGTCACTGCCAATAATACAAAGTGATCTGGTTGTAGGGATTGCCAGATGATGCATTGCTTCACCACACAAATATTCTCTGATACATGATCTTAAAACAGCCCTGCCATCAAACTGTCTTGCAAATCTTGTCTGCCCTGC
>SMWS01000101.1 GCA_004356685.1 Deltaproteobacteria bacterium | reverse complement strand
ATATTTTCATATTTTCTTATAATCAGGTTAAAGGATTGCTCATTATTATTGTTTACATAATCTTTAATGAGCTCCTCGTCTGTCTGAAAGCCTTCAGCAACTTCATCTCTGAGATTTATATTAACATTATTAAATTTGCTGTAATTATTTTGCTGATCGTTTCGTATATCACTTATAACTACTGTTGTCATTTTTCAACTCCTCTTAAATATGATTTTTTAAAAGCTCATCTATAAAAATTGGGCAATTCTTAATTCTTACTTTGTCTTCCATTAAACTTTTTAGCATTTTGACACCGTCAGGTTCTACATATCTGACTCCTGAAAAATCCAGCAGCAATTCATCTAAATCTTTTTCATAAAATTCCAAACAAACCTCTTGCAGATAATTGACACAACTACCCACGATTCTGCCTTCAAGCTTTAGCTCGACTTTGTTACCTTCGTTTACAATCTCCGTGACTTTCAACATCAGATCTTTTATTTAATGAATAGTTTTCTTACTACTAAGTACAATAAGTATGCCAAAGTAGAAAACACCTAGAATCTGAACGTAACTCTCTGTATCCATTGGATATTATGCGCCGGGACAGCAATGGCTGATTATTCGGAAATTATGATATACCGTGATAGTTACGAAATATCATAACTTTGATTTGAACGGGAATTTCTTATTTGTTTATGTCGGTTTTCTTAATACCAAGTTTTTCCATTCTGCTTCTTAGGGTATTTGGGTTTATACCTAAAATATTAGCGGCTCCTTTTTCGCCGTTAATTTTCCAGAAAGTCTCATTTAAAATCTGAATTATATGATTACGCTCTATATCATCCAGCTTTTGATAATTTTCCGCCGGACTTATGTTAATGCCAATAAGGTTTTTGGGAATATTTAATTTTTCGTTTGTAGAAAGTATAACTGCCCTCTCAATTATGTTTTCAAGTTCTCTGATATTGCCAGGCCAACGGTAGTCCGCCAGTACTTTTAATGTTGAACCACTTACAGACTTGAGGTTTTTCCCCAATTTATTCATATACTTCTGTATAAAATATTTGGCAAGCAAAAGGATATCCTCTTTCCTCTCCCTAAGAGGTGGAATGTTAATCGGAAATACATTTAATCTAAAGAAAAGATCACTTCTAAACTTCCCCTCTGATACAGCTTCTTCAAGGCTTCTGTTTGTGGCTGCAATTATTCTTACATCAACTTTAATACTCTTGTTTCCCCCTACTCTTTCAAATTCCCTTTCCTGAATTACTCTTAGCAGTTTAGCCTGTGCATCCAAGGGAAGATCACCCAGCTCATCTAAAAAAATCGTGCCGCAGTCCGCAAGCTCAAACTTTCCGATTTTTTCTGTGAGTGCAGTTGTAAACGCGCCTTTTTCATGCCCGAAAAGTTCACTTTCTATAAGTCCCGAAGGAATTGCAGGGCAGTTTACTTTTATTAGAGGTCTGTCCTTCCTTTTGCTAAGATTATGTATCGCTCTTGCTATAAGTTCTTTCCCGGTGCCTGTTTCTCCCCTGATAAGCACTGTCGAATCGGTTTTTGCTACAAGCTCTATTTGTTTAAACACAGATCTTAATTTAGAGCTCTTTCCAACGATTTCTTCAAAGTTGTGCTCTAGTTTGATTTCTTCCTGCAGGTAAACATTCTCTCCTTCAATTTTTTCTTTTAAGTCTTCAATCTCCTTTAAACTGTTAGCGTTATTAATTGCAAGAGCAATCTGTTTTGAAATAAGCAAAAGAAATTCCTTATCCACATTCTTAAACGTACCGGGGCTCATACTTCCAAGATGCAGTGTGCCGATTGTGCTATCCATAGCTGTAAGCGGAACTACCACATATGATCTAACGCCTTCTTTATAGAGAGTTTTATCAAACTTAAATCGTTTCTTTTTCGAGAGATCATTTACTATAAGAGGTTTTTTGTTTTTAAATACCCATCCTGCATGGCTCCCGTTTAATGTCAGCTCGGTTCCAGGGGCAAGAGCATTCGCGCCAATCAACTTGCCAAACGCTGTCATAATGAGTTTGTTTTTTTCAGGATCGTAAACTGTAATAGTGGAAATATCGTAAAAGAAAATCTCTTTTAGCTTTGCGGCTAATTTTAGCAGCAAATCTTCCAGATTGAGATCAGAAATAATGGCATTGTTTATATCGAGCAGTACTCTGTACTTATCCTCAATATTCTTACAACTGTTATCAACCGATACTGTCCTGCTCATAGTAATTATATTTAGATAGTATAAATAAAAAAAAGAGGCTTAAAAAAGCCTCTTTTTTCTAAAAATTTATTAAATGAGGTAAAAATAGTTGTGTTAGACTTGTCTTTCCGATAAATCTCGGTCGAGTATGAGCAAAGCCGAGCTATTTGTGCCGGCTAGTTTTAATTTTTCCCAAATATCTTTAGAACTTCTCTCTTCTTCAACCTGCTCCTGAATAAACCACTGAAGCTCTACAGAGGTTGCATGGTCATTTTCTTTAAGAGCAAGTTCATACAACTTATTTATAAGTCCCGTTACATGAATTTCATGTTCATAAACCTGTTTAAAAATTTTCTCAAGCGAAGTATATTTTTGAGGAGGTTCGGGGATTGATTTCAGCTTGATGTTGCCATCCCTGTTTAAAATAAAATCATACAGTTTAAGAGCGTGTGCCATTTCTTCACCGCTCTGTCTTCTCATCCAGCTTGCAAACCCGGGCATATTTTGAGAATCGCAAAATGCAGACATAGCCAGATATAAATAAGAAGAATAATACTCATATTTCATCTGCTCGTTTAAAGCGTTCTCAATTTTTTTGCTTAACATTCCGCCTCCGTATTGAATATAATTGGATATTTACAATATACCTAAGCTTAGTCAGATTTTACCACATAATAGATTGAAAATAAAGAACTTTTTTCTTTACTTGTTCAGATTTACATCAAATATAAAAATCCTTATAAGAAGCAGAGGAAATAGGTCTGAATTAAGCACGTTACAGTAAATTTTCATAGAACATTATGGAAATCACCTGGTCGGCTTCCAGATCCATTCACCTTTTTTGTTTAAGGAATAAATAATTGCTCATTATAGTATTGGAAATCTCCAAATATAATTTCCGTTTGTATCTATGTAACCTTGATATTCATAATTAACTACCGTTGAAAGTCCTTCACTAAAAGGAAATACAAAATCAAATTCAGGTTTAATTACAACATTTCCTTTCTTGTCTATATAACCATATTTACCTTGAGAAACACCAACAATCCACTCCAATACTCTTGATGATATTGTAGATCCAAACATAACAATATTATTTTTAGCTTCTTTAGAGCTTATAAAAACTGGTGCTAGTCCTTCAGAAAAATACCATGCTAACTCATATTGAGGTTTTTTTATCCAACTACCATTGTGATCTATAAATCCATACTTTTTATTGAGTATAACCGTTCCAATTCCTTCATAAAAAGGAAATGATCTATCATATTTGGACTTTATGACAATATTTCCCTGTTTATCAATATATCCCCATTTTCCACCTAATTTAACAGGCGCCAAACCTTCAGAAAATCTACTTGCATCACCATATTCAGGGCTAATTTTAATTTTACCTGAGCCATCAATATAGCCATACCTACCTTTTATTTTTACTTTGGCTAATCCTTCATTAAATTGAGAAATTTCTTCATATTTAGGTTCAATCAAAAAGTCCCCGGTTTTATCTATAATTCCATATTTTCCACCAACTTTTACCCATGCCTTATCTTCTTTAAAAGAACTTGCATCTTCAAACTTTATTTCAATTACAATATTGCCTTTTTTGTCTATATACCCAACTTTTCCATTATCTGTTACATTAGCCAATCCATTAGTGAATGGGGATGCATTCTCATATATTGGTTCTATAACATAGTTTCCAGATTTATTTATATATCCCCACTTGTCTCCGATTTTTACATGAGCAAGCCCTTCAGAAAATCTAATAGCTTCATCAAATTCAGGTTTTATAACAATTTCCCCTGATTTATCGATAAACCCACTTTTATTATCATACGTTTTAATAGCAGCAAAACCTTCTTTGAAAAGTGAAATAGAACTAAATCTTCTACCATCTAACAATATCTTAAATTTTCCCTTTTTATCAATTTGTCCAACTTTGGGATCTAATTTTACTTCTGCATAACCACCATCAAAATTATTTACTTTATCAAACTGCGGTTCCACCAACAATTCACCATTCTCATTTATAAATCCCCACATGTTGTTTAGTTTTACACCCGCTCTATTTTCTGAAAAATTCAAAACAGCTTCAAATTGTGGATCAATTACAAATTCCCCTTCCAGGTTTATAAAGCCCCATTTATTATTCATTTTTACACTTGCTAAACCTTCACTAAAACTATTTGCAAATTGATAGGTTGGTTGAATTATAAATACCCCTTCTCTATTAATATATCCGTATTTAGCATCTATCTGTACAGGGGCTAAACCCCGAGAAAAAATTCCTGCATCATTAAAATATGGTTTGATCACAAATAGACCAGATGAATTGACATATCCCCAACTACCACCTTGATTGACTGGTGCTATACCTTCTGAAAACTGCCTCACAGATTTATATAGAGGCGCAATTATCATTTCCCCATTTGTATTGATAAAACCCCATTTGCCATCATATTTGACAGGTGCAAATCCTTGATTGAATGAAAATGCATTATTATATTTAGGCTCAACCTTTAATTCACCATTTTTACCGATAAATCCGAATCTATCTTTTAAACAGATAACCCCAAAACCTTCAGAAAAGTTCCTTGCACAACTGTATCTAGGTTTTATTATAATATTGCCAGAAGAATTAATATATCCCCATTTTCCTCCTATCATTACAGAGGCTAGTCCTTCAGAAAATCCTCCCCAAACATTATCATATTCAGATTCGATAACTATCCTCCCAGTTTTATCAATGAATCCCCACTTCCCATTTACACTTACTGGATACAGCTTTTCTGGATTGGTTTTTAATTCAGGCGAATCTTGTGTACAAGAAAATAGAAGAAAAAATACTAATATTGTTATATTTATCTTATTATTCATTTGCTGATTTATAGAATAATTATCTTGTCGGCTTCCAGATCCATTCACCTTTTGTATTGATGTAGCCGGATTTGCCGAAAGTTTCTACACAGGCTAACCCTTCAGAAAAACCATGGGCCCACTGGTATTGAGGTTCTATTACAACTTCACCTTTTGTATTCATATATCCCCATTTTGCAATAATATAATAATCATTATCTACAAAGGGCAATAACCCCTCATCATAATTGATTGCATAGCTTAACAGAGTTTCTGCAACTTTTTCACCTCTATTATTTATATAGCTCCATGTCCCATTACTGCTTACTGCAGCCATACCGCTGGAGTATATTCTACAATCATCATAAATTGCATTGACTACTAGTTCACCATTTTTATTGATGTAACCACATTTTTCATCAATCCAGACTTGAGCAAATCCATCAGAGAAACTTCTTACTCGATCAAATCTTGGTTCTATTACAACTTCACCTTTTCTGTTTATAAATCCATATTTTTTATCTTGTCTGGCAGCACTTAGTCCTTCTGAAAAATCGTATACATTTGAAAATTTGGGTTCAATTACGAATT
>SMWS01000100.1 GCA_004356685.1 Deltaproteobacteria bacterium | reverse complement strand
TTTATTATCTAAACCCAATGAGTATTATCGGAATTGGTTGGACAATAAAAAACAAAAGGAGGTAATGTGTCACTAACGTACTGAGTTTATCGAAGTGCATATTTTGTAGCCAGTAATTCCGTCATGTTTGTTAGCCAGTCATTCCGTCATGTCTGCAGACGGAATCCAGTGTTTCTAAATATGGATACCTGATACAACCATTCAGGTATGACGACCATATAAAAGGGGAAGTATCCCTTTTATTCTTTAAAGAGATGGGGGAGTGATTTGATTATTTAGTGTCTGATTTTGTTCTTTCTCTTGAAAGAAAACGGGTTCTTTAACCAAAAAGAATCCGGGCGGTTCTGACCGTTGAGACGATCTGGGCTGAGCTTTAGGATTCTATACAGAAGTTCTGGGGCTTCGCCTTGGGCATCGCTCTGGCGACTTTACCCAGCTGGATACGGGAGCCACCGCCTCAGCTTCTACACGAGAGAAGCCATGATAAAAACGATAGTTTTTTCTCTCCAACCACTGGCTCAGGATGCAACTGGTTTCGAGATTGGTTTTAAGTTGCCTGATGTCGATTAGGCTTTTGCAGAGTTGGTGGCACAAGGTGCTTCGCCAGTGACTTCCCCGACTACTCGTCCCTGGGGACAGCGTACCGCGTACATTCGTGATCCTGATGGGCATCTCATCGAATTAGCACAACCTTGGTCGGTATTGATCCCGATTCTCTGCCTACAAAGTGTAACTCTTAAATAACATAACAGAACAGAACATAAGGTGAGAAGTAGCTCTCTACGTCACTCTGGTTCGATATCTTGGCATGACACAAGCTTTGGCTCTGCCTCACCATCAAATTGAACCCAGCACGAGTTGGTAGGCTTGATCCAGACGATGCCAGCAGGACCTTTAACCAGCGCTCCCTTCTTCCCTGTTATGGTCTCCTTTACTCTCGTTCCTTCTGTTGTGGTCTCGTCGCAATACATCGCTTTTTCCTTCGTAATAATCTTTTAGCAATAGTACTAAAACTTAAAGTAACCCACAGTATAAGTCAAAAAAAATGAAGGTAAACAGCAATATTATTATACATTAATGTATAGTTAGATTTTAAATTGTTTATCACCGCCATCTCTAAGTACCAGTTCTAAGAAAGCGTTCAAGATCTTTCCTAAATTATGTTTATTTATTTTCTTATATGTTTAGATTGGCTTATCTAAAGAAATGTTTGAAATTGATATGTAATTTTAATAACATGGTATAATATAAACAATAAATAATATTATACGGATTGATTCCGTATAATTACTAGTTGGCCTGTATCGGGGCCATATAATAACGAACCATGGGGGTGGAAATGCACCTTTCATGCAAAAGGAGAATCATATGTTCTCACGCAAAATGAGTTTCTGTACCGCACTTAGTTTCGTCGTCATTCTACTCGTTGGATCACAAGTGGCGGTAGCTCAGAACGGCGCAGAGGAAAAGGAACAGTCCCTGTACAACCGGTTGGGTGGCTTGGCGCCGATCTCAGTCGTGGTCAGTGATTTCATCAACGCCCTTGTGGCTGACGATGTAATCAATTCGAACCCTGCGGTCGATGCCGCCAGGAAGCGCGTGCCAGCCCCGTATCTGAAGTATCACGTGACTGCTATGGTGTGCCAAGCAACTGGCGGCCCATGTCAGTACCACGGTCGTGGAATGAAAGAGTCTCACGCACACCTAAACATCACAGAGCAGGAGTGGGACCGCAGCGTTACCATTTTCAAAGAAGTGCTCGCCAAACATAAAGTCCCAGCGAAGGAGACTCAGGAGCTTCTTGATATCATTGACTCGACGAAGGCTGATATCGTAGTTGCCGGGAGTGGGGAATAAATCGGGCGTCCAGCTAACAAGACACCCGACCAGATACACCGGCCGCTGATTGCCAAGTCGTTAGAAACCCGTCCAAATGGAGATATAATCGATGAAGCTACAAATTTATACCAGAAGAGCTGAAGGGATTGAATTTTTCTTTAGTTTTTTATTAAAAACTTACAACTTTACTGGTTTTTGCTAACTCGACAAAATAATCCATTCCCTTTAATTCTGCTGTTTCTACTAAATCTTTTTCGTCCATTCCTCTAAATTCATAACAAGGTTTGCAGACATATATTTTCACTTTCTGTTCCAAAAGATACTCCATACAATCTTTTATTGGTGGAGGACCTATAGGTACAGCTAGCGGGTACATCTGTTTCCTTGCAAGCAGCACAGCATCGTGGAATAGAAATATCTCTACCTCTGCACCTTGCTTTTTAGACACCATAGCATAAGCAAAAGCAAGTCCAGCTCTTGTTGGGTCTGTCGGACCCCATGTTGTATGTACTAAAACTTTTTCCATTTCTTAATACCCCCTAATTTATCCTTTTTATTAACATAAGTGCACTCATAATCAAAACTCCAGCGCCTTATAGAAGTCTCTTGTATCCTGACTCAGAATCTGGAGATACACCATTGTGTTTTCTTGCTACGGGGTTACATTACATATAAAAAAAATTTAGTGTTTATCATTTGAATACCCAGCAGCTTGCTGCAGGTATATTTATTCTTTTAAAAAATACTAATTATCTGCTTTCATGAGGGGTCAAATCTTTTGTTTATAAGTTTTGTTTGTAATCTCTTCGACCTTCTTTCTAAACCCTTTAATCCCTCTCCATTTTTACCCTCACTCAATTACAAGCCTACCCCACTACTCAAAATACTATCCGTGTCAGGTTTTAAAATACTATCCGTGTCAGGTCTTGACATTAGACATAAGTGAGATATTTTAGTCCTTCATGGAGGTTTGAACTATGAAACACCCTTTGATAAACTACAAAAAGTTACCGAATTATTGAGCTAGTACAGCCGTGATTATTTATTTTGAATTAAAATAAATATTTATCTAGAATCCATTAACAGACTTCGTTTAAAACCGACCGAGTTCTCTTTTTATAAAGAATCCGTTTTTTCGTCAGGGAAAGAAAAAAAGAATTTACAGAGTCCATTATGTATCTGATATGAAGGAGCTTTACTTTTAAAAGAATGAATTAAAGGGATACTCTTACGATCGCAAGTCAGAATATTTGACAAAAAATTTATAGTCACAAAAGAGTATTTTATTATTTTGGAATTAACATATAATTTAAGGTATGTCATTGATCCTTATATTATTCTCTCATTGTTTAAACTATCTACAAATTCATAATTCAAAATAATAGACTCTATAAATTATAAATATTTCTACGATTAAATATAAATAACTAAAACATATAAATATCACCCTGCCAATTGCAAATCACAATACCTTTTAATCTTTTGAAAATCCTTATCATTCTGTAATAAGGAAACCTTATGTTCTATGCATATTGCTGCAATTAAGCAGTCAATAGCGTATTTAATTGTTATTCCCTTTTTTCTAATTTGTCTATATATATCAGCCGCCAGCACAAACGTATTTGAAGACATTGGAATATATATTAGATTTGATAAGTATTTTTTAGTCTTAGAATACTGCAGATCATCCTTTGTTCCCTGCAGAATCTCTGTCATAACCAATCCGCATATGCAAATGTCCTCACGGTCTTCAATTAAAGATTGGAATAGAGATACATGTCCGAGATTTCTTCCTGCAAAAAAATCTATCCAGACAGTTGTATCAACAAGTATCAATGCTTAAGCCTACCTTTTCTCCTCTCTTTAATATCCCCTTCCCACTTAGCACTTCCTTTAAGCTCTAAAATCTGCTTTTGAAATTCCCTCCTTATAAGCTCTTTTAGAGCAAAATCCACTACTTCCTTTTGCGTCTTAATTCCGGTGGCTTTAAGCGCTTTTTTCATCAGTACCTCATCAATAACAATATTTGTTCTTTTCATAATGTATCTCCATATTATATATCCATACACATAATATTGTTATTTATGTGTATGGATATATATATTTCTTTACTATTAAGTGTTGTTAAATAAATTCCGTTAAGAAAACTATGATTAAATGTGTACTGCCCTTTGTTATAGATAGTGGGGGTAATGCTTTGGATCTTTATAACACTGCACCAAACTTTGACAGATTTGCACATTTATTTAGTTGGCTTGCGCTTACTACTGCACTTGGGTCAGCCGTATCAGTTTTAAATCTAAATCGCAATATAGTATTCTCACTTGTATTAGGTTTTGGTGCGACTACTCACATACTCTGGGAAATATCGGAGTTTATTATCATGCAGATGGGTGCATCGGGGTTGCAGCTAAGTTATAATGATACAATTGAAGACCTTATTTTATCTTTAATAGGCAGTATTATAGGGTCAGTTTTAGTTACTACAATATTTTGGAAAGCTAAATTAATGCCTTAAACATGAATATAGGGAATTAAAGGGTAACATCCCCTATTACTCCCTATCACTTTCTTTTTAAGATAACTTCTAGTTTGAACTTAAAAAGGCGTGTGCTAAACTCACCCCTATCTCTTTAACTTTTACTAATTTATTATGAATTACAGTTTCAACAAACTCCACGTTGCATCATTTGAAAGCAGAAGATCAAAAGAAATTGGAAAGCTTATTGAATACCATGGTGGCATTGCGCACATTGCAGAATCAGTCGTAGAAATACCCTCTAAAAGCTCAAAAGAAATAGAAGAGCTGTGCAAAAAACTAAAAAACAGTGAAATTGATATAATTATTTTTCTTACAGGTTTTGGAACAAAACTGCTTTTAGAAAACTTAGGAAAAAGGCTTGGAACTAAACCAGCCAAGAGACTGCTGAATAAAACTACCGTTATAGGAAGGGGTATAAAATCCAGGTCGGCTCTCAGAAATTTTGGTGTCACCCCATTGTATTCAAAACCCGTCCCAAACACATGGCAGGAAATAGTAAAGGTTCTGGCAGACAAGAATCTATTAAAAAATAAATATGTGGCTATACAGGAATATTCAAAGAAGAATAACAACCTAGTAAAAAATCTTAAGGCAAACGGAGCAGGGGTTTTAAGTATCCCGGTCTATAAATCTGCCCTACCCCCAGATACAAGCCTACTCGAAAATCTTGTTAATAATATGATAAAGAGGCAAATCGACATATGCCTTTTCACAAGCTCACAGCAGGTTGCAAATATTTTCAAGTTTGCAAATAAACTGAATAAAAATGACCAATTGTTACGAAGTTTTAAAAATATAGTGATAGGGTCTGTAGGCTCTAACACA
>SMWS01000099.1 GCA_004356685.1 Deltaproteobacteria bacterium | reverse complement strand
GTATATGCCTTTAACGCAAGAAAAATTAATTAAATTTAACCTGTTTCAGCAGAATGAAGAGCAAATAACTAAAGATCAATTGCTTAAGCTGCTTGAATACAGTAGTAACATAAATAGTGTTGACCAGTTTATAAAAGACACACCCTCCTACCCTGGCTCTACTGATAAAATATCAAGAAATGAACTGGCACGGGCCATAGGGTCTACGCTCTCCATTGAGGGCATAATAATGGATCAGGAAGAGATTGCTAATTCCATAGAAAAGGCCAGGGGCAATGAAGCTTTGAACAGAAAAGAGCAGGAGGCGGAAAATTCAAGAAAGGTATATCAATTTATAATTGATATAGTATTGAATCCAGAAAATAAGTATATATATGAAGAGAGTGTAATAAAAAATATCCACAAATTATTTACTGCAGACCTTAACTACTTATCCAATGCTCCAG
This sequence comes from Deltaproteobacteria bacterium, assembly GCA_004356685.1. Classification (GTDB taxonomy): domain Bacteria; phylum Desulfobacterota_D; class UBA1144; order Nemesobacterales; family N074bin48; genus N074bin48. The sequence continues at coordinate 4,792 of SMWS01000099.1, read as the reverse complement.
GCAAATACAGGGATAATTTCACTCCAACATTCGGTGTGCCTAGAAAGACGGGGCTTTGCAAAACCGAATCAGAAGTGCAGGATGCGATGAGTAGATACGCAGTGTGGTTAAATAAGGATAATACTGGTTCTTTAGAGAGCAACCTGCCAATAATAAAAGCCATCATGGCACATTACTATCTGACCGAAATATATCCGTTTGGTGATGGAAACGGCAGGACCGCAAGGGCCATTGAAGCTTTAATCTTATATGCACATGGAATAAATAATTACTGTTTTTGGTCTTTAGCCAATTTTTGGTCTAATCACAGAGATGAATACTTACACAATCTTGCCATGATAAGGGAGACCTGCAACCCGATAGAATTTATTATCTGGGGTTTAGAGGGTTATTTGAATGAAATCAAAAGAATCAAAGAATCCATATTAAAAAAACTAAAGCAATTAATGCTTATGGACTACACCAGGTATTTATTAAATAACAAAAACAAGAAAAAGATTAAAATAAATAACCGAATAGTCGATTTTTTAAATGTATTAGTAAATTCTAAGCCAATGAATATACGAAAATTCTTCTTACAGCCCTTTGTTGCGCCGCTATATAAAAATGTTCATGCGGCTACAATAAGAAGAGATCTGAAAAAAATGATTGAATTGCAGCTAATCATCATTAACCCTAACAATGATAGTAAGGATGAAGAAGATAAAAATATTATCGAACCAAATTACAGCATACTGGACAAGGTAAAGTACAGAGTATAGCAACAAAAACAATAAGCGCATTCTGCGCACTAACAAACTTTATTGTTAAGATAAAGTTTGGCCGGTAATGATCGAAGTTTATTACGTGATAATTCTTATATGATTGAATCAAGCCAACATGAAATGTTTGGCTGGTTATGATAGAAATCTAAACAAAAGCCTGACCCCGTTTGCAATGGTTGCAGGCTAATAAATTTCCTTACAAATCAATCTCATAACTCGTACTCCGCCCGGCTCCCATGGAAATAAATATTCCTTTTTTAACAAGATCCTGCAGGTCCCTTGTGGCAGTTGCCTTTGACGTTTTGGTAAGAGAAATATATTTTTTAGCACTCATGCCGCCGGTAAAACCCTTTGCACCTTCTGCAAGCATTCTTCTTATTACTTTTAGCTGCCGGCCGTTAAGAGTGGTTTCATAGCGGTCAAACAATTTTGTCTTTCTAAGAGTAAAATCTATTTCCTGCTCGGCCTCGATCTGGGCTTGTAGAGCCACCGCAGAAAAATAGGCAAGCCACGATGTGATTTCATTTGATCGCTGTGCTTGCTTGAGTGCGTCATAGTAGTCTTTCTTATTTTTCTCTATTGTTTTGGACAGGCTGAGAAATATGGAGCCTTCGAAACCCTGAAGTAAGGCTTTATCAGATAAAGCGCGCCCTATTCTGCCGTTTCCATCTTCAAAGGGGTGGATTGTTTCAAAATAAAGGTGTGCTATAGCAGAGCGTATTACAGGATTTGTTATTTTCTTTTTTCCGCCCCTGCCGGTGTCATTAAACCAACTGATAAAGGATTTCATTTCCCGCGGAATCCTCTCTGATGGGGGTGCTTCAAAATGAATCTTCTCTTTGCCGTAAGCGCCCGATACTATTTGCATGGGGTCTTCATGGGTGCGCCAGGCGCCCACTTTAGTTGCTCTGCTTCCTTTCATGATCATATTGTGCCAGGAAAACAGTTTTGTTTTCGTGAGTTTTTGACCGTAACTCTCTCGTATATCTAGCATAAGCTCGGCTGCGCCTTGCGCCCTTTTATCACGAACCTGCTGTCTTTCAGGCACAAGACCCATATTTATTTGGATCGAGGATATGACATCGATCCTGCTTAGATATTCGCCTTCGATTTGCGATGTTTTGAGAGCTTCTGCAACCATTATACCGATGATCGTAACAGTGCGTATATTTTCGGAAAAACCCTTCAGCAGCCCTCCTACACGCCCTGCCCTTTCTGCAAAAGAAAACAGCGTGTCCTCAATACCGCTCCTGTCGTATTTGAAATGTGGCCAGTCGCTTTGTTGCCAGTTATATGTCATGAGCCAATTATACATGACAACCGGCTCAGTATCAAGCCATAATATGAGCCGATAATACCGCCTAATCGGCTCACGCTTATTTTTCCAACCCTTACCAAGGAGGGGTTGCTTTTGACTTTCATCTTTCCGGCATTATGAGAATCACGTATAGAAAATGAGAAATATTTTCGTTAAAAAGTGGTCGAGGGCTGTGGGTAGAATTCGAGCATTTTAGAAAATATTTGTTATTTTTAGTGATTGTCATTTAGCCGGTGTTTTTTGATTCTTTTGTACACACAAAAGAATGTAATGTTTTTATTCCTTTTGTCATCCTGAACTCGTTTCAGGATCTCAGTTCTTTCAGCCATCTAAACAATGTGGCAAGCTTAAGAGATTGCCACACTTGGCTACTGCCAAGTTCACAATGACAGCCTCTTTTGTTTTTTAGCCTTCTACCTTATCCGGCATTATGAAAATTGCGTTTAGAAAACATTTGTTATTTTTAGTAATTTTAATTCAGCCGGTGATTTTTGTACTTTGGCTTAAGTAAATCTACATCAATAATCACGTAATAATTTCCGATCGGAACCGGCCGAATTTTTCCTTAACAAAAAAATTCGTTTTTGTATCAAGACAAAGTACGAAGTGAGATTATTGTTTGTTTCTTTTCATCCAATGACAAAGTACAATAAAAAAACCCGCAACCAAAGATCAGTCTCCGATTGTGGGTTTTGGTTAGCTAATTATTAAATAACCCAGAAATTAGTTTTTTAAGAGCAACAACCACACCTCTTTTTCCAGTATTTTATTTGTACGTCTTTAAAACAGTCGATTACCTTTTTTGCTTTTAATTTTATCTATCATTCCAACTATGAAACAATTCGGATGCTATTCTCGCTCGATTCTTGCTTAAATATTCTTGAGACTCTACCTGCTCAGCTAATACAATTGCTAGTTTTGACTGTTGTACCCTTGTAAACTCTGCCAATTCCCTGATTTTATCAGTACTTATATTTAGTATCCTTACATAATTCTTTAAATCATAATCTGATAAGTTGTCTATTACCTTCGATCGATCAGAAGATTTATTTACATTAACATCATTTCCACTCATACCTACTATCCCCAAACCTTAATTTAATTATTGATAAAACTCTTCTCACTCAGACTTCCAGTCATAACCGTCTTAAGACATGCTAGGAACTTCCATTTTTTCTCTCCTATTATTGTTTTGCATCCTTATACTACCTTTTATCAAAATCCAGCCGATTTTTCAAGCTCATTTTGTATACAATATGAAACAGTACCATATTTTGTGTATTGTTGGCTGAAAACCTATTTATCGCGTCGATTTCATTTTTATTTTCTTTCCGGCATTCAAAAATAACGTTAAGAAAACGAACTTTTTTGTTGCAAACTTTTTTGTTTAGGAAATGTTTGGCCAGACATGATCAAAGTTTATTACGTGATAATTCTTATATGATTGAATCAAGCCAAAATAAAAAGTTTGGCCGGTCAGGATCGAAGATTATTACCTGATAGTTTGATGAATTTTAGGAAACTTTTTGACCATCCTTGATTTTTGCATACTTTGTATCAAGACAAAGTACGAAGTGATATTATTGTTTGGTTCTTTTCATTCAAGGAAAAAAATAAGTACCCTCCCTGCACTAATTAAAACACAAGCCCTTGCATGGTTATAGGGGTTTGGTCTCACCGGGATTCGTAAAATACTTGCTGCCCGTTTGCATACCTTCTAGCAGCTTTACTACAATTGCTCTGCCCCTTCCTAAATCCAGCTTAACCACTTCGACCTGCTGTTCACTTAAGTCGCTACACACACCCCTTTCAAGCAGATCATTAATCTTATCCTCCTTGTCCGCATCTTTAAAAGCTCTCAGCTCCTTATAGGCGTCACGCGTATCACATCCTATCTCCCCCCGTCTTTCATAACCCTCGTTTCACCCACAAGCGGCATCGTGTTTTCAGCCTGAATTTGCAAGGTCACTCCACCTAACACTATTGCCATTAAAACTAAGACACTCAAAGTAATCTTCATTGCTCAGTCACTACAATCATTTTTTATTCTCCTGCTTATATATAGATAATCTGATAGATACTGTCGGCTTTCGTATTTCGATTCAATATAATATTTATTCTTTATCTTTGATTATAATTACCCACAGGCTGGGTTATAATTATCCACTACAGTAAACTAATTCAAAGTTATCCTCTGGGGAGTTCCGGTATAATAGGGCATTTAATTTTTGTATAGTTGAAATATGAGTAAGATAAAATTATTCAAGATACTGATACTTGTTATATTAATTATAATATCTTTTTATGTGGGCTATTACCATATGATCGGGAAACATAAAACAGAGCCTACAGACAAGGATATGAAGCAATCGCAAGAAGTCCTTGAACATTTACTTCAAACGAAATTCTTAGGCGCAACTGAAATCGATCAGTCAAATGATTATTTATTAGTAACCGTCGATCCGCACAAGTGGAACGATATGCCCCTTAACCAAAAAGAATTGATGTTAATACCTTTCTGGCAGACAAATCAACTTGCAGGCAAAAAGCCCTGGGTGGATATTAAGAACAAGAACACCGGCAAAATAATAGCTAAATACAGGCATGGGCGTGGGCTGAAATTGGAATGAGTTATTTGTGGGGTGTATGAGCTGCACATAGTCCCCGTAGACGTAAGGCAGCAGAGCAGCATGTGTCTGCACTGCTTTAC
>SMWS01000098.1 GCA_004356685.1 Deltaproteobacteria bacterium | reverse complement strand
GATACACGGTATGAATTTCATCGACTGCCTGGAGCTATTTGAGAAAGATAAGGCAACCAGGGGCATCATCATGGTCGGTGAAATTGGCGGTACAGCTGAGGAAGAAGCCGCAGAATTCATTAAAGAAAAAGTAACTAAACCCGTGGTCGCTTATATTGCTGGTGTAACGGCGCCACCCGGGAAACGTATGGGCCATGCAGGTGCAATTATATCAGGTGGCAAAGGCACTGCAGATGATAAATTTGCAGCATTAGAATCTGCTGGAGTGACGACGGTGCGATCTCCCGCGGAACTTGGAAAAAAAATGAGCATGCTATTAATTTAAACCTTATTAAATAACTACCTGTTAAAATTATGATTCAAGCAAATGGCTGTATGAATTAATAGAAAAAGGCAAATATAACTCACTCCCGTATATGCTAATTCCATAGAAAAATACAATATATAATTTTAATGATTACTTCTCATCGTAGTAAAAATTCAACGGCAATAATGATGATGGCAATTTTACTATTGAATATCTTTTTATTCAGTCCATTTTCGTTGTATATAACTAACTTAGAACAATTTACGACTCCTTTGGTCGGGGTCATGAAGCTATGTCTCATTCCAGTATTGATTTTATTTTTATTATTCATTCCTGTTATTAATTTTTCAGTTAGAAACACGCATCGCATATCAGCTTTACTTGCTATGTTTAGCATGCTTGTCTGGTTTCAGGGCAATGTGTTGTTATGGGACTATGGCATACTGGATGGACGAAATATTAACTGGAATGATTACATTTTTCGTGGCTGGGTTGACGGATGTATCTGGATAGTTGCTCTCGGTCTTGTTTATTTTTTCTATCAGAAATATGGGAAAATTGTTATTAAGGGTGCAGTTTTTATCTTACTCTTACAATTTGTAACTCTATGCTACGCAAGCTACGAAAATTGGGAGTTAATAAATAAAAAGAGTCCCAAAATATCCATGGAAGACCCAACTGAATTATTCAAGTTTTCCAGGAACGGGAACATTCTTCATATCGTCACAGATGGTTTTCAATCAGATGTGTTTAATGAACTGATAAATCGTCAAGGACTAAAGGACAAATATCAAAGTAGTTTTCAGGGGTTTGTATATTATCGGGAAACTCTCGGTGCATTTCCATACACAAAATTTTCGATACCCGCTTTCCTGGCTAGCGAAATGTATTCTAATGATGTGCCTAAAGATATATTCGTTGATAAACATATGAAGGGGCACACTATTTTAAGTGCGGCAAATAAAGAAGGGTATGAAATTGATATAGCAAGTGGAGGGAATTATTTAATAAAAAGGTATTCAAATTTGCCATATACGAATATGTACAATATGGATAATATTAAAAGTGCTAGTGCAGAATTTAGAGATACTGCTGTAATCTTAGACCTTGCCTTATTTCGGGTGTTACCACATTTTTTAAAAATATATATCTACAATGACCAGGAATGGCTGGTCTCGAAACTTGTCAGGAATGAGACCATTTTTCAATTCAGTTATTTTTCACACACCCTTTTCTTGAATATATTTTCTCAGGCTATGAGTATCGAGAGGGAAAAACCTGTATATAAGTATATACACATCATGAATACCCATAATCCAATGGTTGTCGATAATCAATGTAAATACGCCGGTCAACCTACGAAAATGAATAGAGCGACCTTAACGATACAGTCAAAATGTACTCTTGATACACTGTCTATATTATTTGAGAAAATGAAAGATTTAGGCGTATATGAGAGTACGCTCATTATCGTACATGGTGACCACGGAGGATGGGCACCAAACTACCGACAAGGCCCACCTGTCGTATTTTCATCGGGAGCTGTAGCGCGCGATTGGCTGACTTCCCTGGCGTCACCTTTGTTAGCGATAAAAAAGCCTAACGATAACTCGGATTTCAGAGTATCCGACGTTCTGGCATCATTGCTAGATATACCAGCCACTATCAGTGATATTATGAACTGGAATGTGGATTTTAAATCTCAGTCTCTGGAAAAATTACATCTGCATGATAAAAGAAAACGATTTTTCCGTTATTTTGATTATCAGAAAAATGCACATCAAGAAGATTATGCTGCCTCTATACATGAATTCAGCATTGAAGGAAGCCACTACGAGGTCGAATGGAAACCAGAAAATATTTTTTATCCGCCTAAATAAATAAAGGGTGAATGAAATGAAATTAGTTCGGTTACTAGCAGTTTTATTTATTGGTCTATGCTATTCGCAGTCTGCCTTGGCTTATCTGGATCCGGGAACTGGTAGTCTCATCTTGCAAATGTTAATAGCAGGAATATTAGGAGCTTTGTATACCATTAAACTTTACTGGTACAGATTAAAGATATTTATAGCTCAAATACTTGGTGCAGAAACCAAATCAGAAAATAAACAAGATAATGATAACTTATCTGATAAAGACTAGCTTTGCTCTCAAAACAGGAATGGCTTGTAAATAAATGAGCAAAAAACTGGACTGCTCATTCCGAGATCCCTCGGGTTTTCTTTTCAGGAAAGATACTGTCCTCTACAGACAAATTAATCATAGCTATAAAGAAAATTATGATTATTCCAAAAATACTGGTTTATATAACGAACTTATTGAACATGGGCTACTGATCCCATATGAAGAAGTTGCTGTTAGTTGTTTGGACAGTGATGGCTTTATCGTGATAAAACCTGTCGAGTTACCTCTTATTACCTACCCTTATGAATGGTCTTTTAGCCAGCTAAAAGAAGCTGCATTGTTGACCTTGAATATACAGCAGAAAGCTCTTTCCAGGGGCTTATCACTAAAAGATGCCAGCTCATATAACGTCCAGTTGTATAAGGGAAAACCAATTTTTATCGATACACTATCATTCGAAAAACTAAGCCCAGGAAAACCCTGGATTGCATACAAACAATTTTGCCAACATTTTCTAGCACCATTGGCACTAATGGCAAAAACAGATATCTCTCTTAACCAGTTATTTAAAACAAACATAGATGGAATACCGCTGCAGTTAGCGAGCAAACTACTTCCTTTGACAACAATACTCAATTTTTCATTAGCAATTCATATCCATTTACACGCGAGAACACAATCGAAAATTGCAGCTAAAGAAATTGATCCAATTCGGCTCAAAGGCTCATTTTCTATCAAATCATTCCATGCCCTTATAGATAGTCTAAAAACGGCTGTTTTAAAGCTAAAATGGGAGCCTGTAGGCACTGAGTGGCATAATTACTATGACTCCAATAATAATTATACCGATGCAAGTATGTCGTTTAAGATTGATACCGTAATAGAATTTTTAGGTATGTTGAGCTTCCGCACTGTTTGGGATTTAGGTGCTAATAACGGTACATTTAGTATCTTAGCAGCAAAAAATTGTGATTATGTTTGTGCCTGGGATATCGATCCTGCTTGTGTGGAACAAAATTACAGGACAGTAGTTGATTCTAAAACAACGAATATATATCCGTTGTTATTGGATTTAACAAACCCTAGCCCAGCAATCGGCTGGAATAATAAAGAACGCTCTTCTTTTAAAGACAGGGGTCCTGTTGATGTAACTCTGGCTCTGGGTCTAATACATCATCTGGTTATCTCTAACAATTTACCACTGGAGATGATTGCGCAATTTTTATCAGAAATTACATCCACACTTATTATTGAATTTGTTCCAAAATCAGATAGCCAGGTGAAAAAATTACTCAAAAATAGAAATGATATTTTTAATAATTATAATATTAATAATTTCGAACTGATCTTTTCTCAATATTTTAAGACTTTGAAAAAAAGACAAATAGATAATACAGACAGAACACTATACCTAATGCAAATACTTTAGATTGTCGATCCTGGATCACCCTGTTAAGTAGCAATTATTCTGATGATCATAATGAACAATTAGTAAGATACGAAAATATTATGGTTGTCCTTCCCCGGATTAGTATCTTGTTTATTGGTGTTAGCACAGGAATGCTCAAATAGTCTGTGTTTTTCATATTCAACGATTAAATATCATACCAGCTACAGCATTAGCCTTCGTACATTGATATTATTTTTAGCAGAATTGTGTACCATAGACCAGGCATTAGATTAAAAGCGGGTTCTCAAATTTATGGCTGACAAAGACATTCAGATTGCGCTTGCGCAGATCAATTTATGTGTAGGGGGCATTGAGAAAAATACGCTTAAGATCATTAAAAATATTTGCCTGGCAAAAGATCAATATCAGGCAGATATTATTATATTTCCCGAGTTGACAATTACATCATATCCACCTGAAGATTTATTACTCAGACCTGCGTTACATTTACAAATCAAAAAATCACTAACAGATATATGTAATATAGCGCACGGAATTGATGTCATTATCGCTTACCCCCTGCTGTCAGAAGGGAACCTGTACAATAGTTGCAGCCTCGTTCGAGATGGAGGAATAATAGAGACCTATCATAAACATCTGTTACCAAATTACGGCGTTTTTGATGAGAAAAGATATTTTGAGCCCGGCAATGAGATAATTATCTTCGACCTTCATGGCGTTCCTACCGCACTGAGTATTTGTGAAGATATATGGGAAGAAAGCTGTTGTCAGAAGGCAAAGAATGCGGGGGCAAAACTGATGATCAACATTAATGCATCACCATATCACTCCGGGAAAGGGCTCATAAGGGAAAAACTTCTCAAACTACGTGCACAAGAATCAGGCCTGGACATCATCTACACCAACCTTGTCGGTGGTCAGGATGAACTCGTGTTCGACGGAGACTCAATGGCCATAAATAATAAAGGTAAGATAGTTTTCCGGGCACCACAGTTTAGTGAAGATCTTTACCTTGTCAGATATTCAGAAACGCATGATGAAAAATTCTCGGTACCAGATAATTACAGTTACTCTGCATTATCTGAAACAGAAAGTATCTACAATGCACTGGTCCTTGGTGTAAAAGATTATGTGCAGAAAAATGGTTTTACTGGCGTCGTAATCGGTCTTTCCGGCGGGATTGATTCTGCACTAACTCTTTGTATTGCTGTTGATGCATTAGGTGCCGATAATATCGAGGTATTAATAATGCCTTCGCAATATACAGCATCTATGAGTAATGAAGATGCACAATCTCAGGCAGAAACCCTTGGGGTAAAGTTCAGCATCATCCCCATTGGCGAAGCATTTTCGGCATTCAATAATCTCCTAAGTGAGCGTTTTGCAAACAGTCCTGCAGATACAACGGAAGAAAATATTCAGGCCCGATGCCGCGGGATATTACTCATG
>SMWS01000097.1 GCA_004356685.1 Deltaproteobacteria bacterium | reverse complement strand
ATATAATTCTCTGTTTTTTCTCAATATACTTAAAATTTCTTTTTCTTCAGTATTAAGCTTGTTTTCAAGTTCTACACTTTCAGGACCTTTTCCATTTAGCAGCCAATCATAGCTTACCCCATATCTATGTTCTAGCGCTAATAGTACGGGTTTCGAAGGTTTTGCCTTGCCAGTTTCCAGTTCCGACAGGTAGTTAGGTGAAATTCCAATTCTATCTGAAAAAGCCTGTTGAGTAAGAGAATGTTTTGATCTAATAATTTTAATTCTTTGTCCGGTATGCATTTTTAACCTCTTTTTTATAGTTTTGTACCTATTCTTTTTTGATGTTTCTCTTAGAAAAAAGTTTCAATATTTTCAATTATTTTCATAAATTCTCAATAAAATACTAATTTATGCTTATTATTTGATTATTATAGTAATTTCAATATCCTTTTATTAAAACTATTTAGAGTTGATAATTATAATAGTCAGATAAACTGTAATAAATTTTAGATATTAATTAGATAGTTATCTGAAATTAAATGCCCAAACCAAAGAAGATTTTTGTCCTGGATACTAATGTCATTCTTCATGACAGTACATGTCTGTATCAATTTCAGCAAAATGACGTAATTCTACCCGTTACCGTTTTAGAAGAGCTCGACAGGTTTAAAAAGGGTAGTGAAATATTAAATTACCATGCAAGGGAATTTGTAAGAATTCTGGATACTCTTAGCGCCGATAAGCTTCTCGACGGCGGTATAAAAATTGGTCCGAGATTGGGGAATTTAAAAATAAGGCTGGATCAGGAGTTTCATAAAGACCTGGTTCTTAACTTTTCGATCAATAAGCCGGATCACCATATTTTAAATATCGGATATCATATATCGAAGGAAAACCCACAAAGAGAAGTAATCCTTGTTACAAAAGATGTCAATCTTAGAATGAAGGCAAAATCTATTGGCCTGTTAGCAGAGGATTATAAAACTGACCATGTTAAGGATATAACTACTCTTCAAAAAGGCTATAGGACTATTGAAAACTTTCCGGAAGATTTAATTAAGAAATTTCTTGATAAGCCATATGAATTTGAATTAGATAAGTTTCCAGACTATAAGAAAATTCAGCCCAATGAATATTTCATTTTAAGGAATAAGAAATCTTCTGTACTTGCTAAATATGATAAGTATGAAGAAAAAATAAAACGAATAGATAAAGTAACCGCTTATGGAATAACCCCTCGAAACGCTGAACAGACGTTTGCATTAGATGCACTGATGGACAATAACATAAGCCTTGTTTCAGTTTCAGGAAAGGCAGGTACTGGTAAAACGTTGCTTGCCTTAGCGGCTGCGCTTGAAAAAAGAAAACATTACCGGCAGATATTTATGGCAAGACCGATTATTGCGCTTAGCAACAGGGATATTGGCTATTTGCCCGGAGATATAGAATCTAAGCTTTTCCCATATATGCAGCCCTTGTATGACAATTTGTCTGTAATTCAGAACCAGTACTCTGAAACCGAGCAAAAATATAAACAGATTAAAAAATACTTAGAAGAGGAAAAACTTGTAATTGCTCCACTTGCTTATATAAGAGGCAGGAGTCTGGTCAAGATATATTTCATAGTCGATGAAGCACAAAATCTTACCCCGCATGAGGTAAAAACAATCATCACGCGTGCTGGGGAAAATACAAAGATTGTTTTTACAGGCGATATTTTCCAGATTGACCACCCTTATCTAGATACTCAGTCCAATGGTCTCAGCTACTTAATAGAAAAAATGAAGGGACAAAACCTTTATGCCCATATTAACCTTGAAAAAGGTGAGAGGTCAGAGCTTGCAGATTTAGCAAGCAGTTTACTTTAATAAATTTTGCTCCCCCTATTTTTATTTTTTTTTGCAATCAAACTTTAAAGTTGCTAGTTTATATATAAAAAATATGATTTTTCCAGGAGGCTTTATATGAATAAGTTAGTTATATCAGTATTTTCTATGATGTTTATTTCACTTAGCTTAATTGCTTTTGCAGGTGATGATCCGTCTATCCAGGGTAAACCAAGGGTAGAGTCACAAGAAGCTATGACAAGTCATATAACGGACAATACCTATGATGGAAAATATGTTATTTATGATGCTATTGACGGGAAGCTTCTTAAATTGGATTTTAAAAGTCTGCACACAGGAATCGTAAAAAAAGGAGATTTTTATGTAAGCTGTGCCGATTTTGCAGACAATAAAGGCAACTTATATGATATAGATTTTTTGGTTGGCGAAAAAGATGAGCAATTTAGCGTAATACAGGCACTGGTACATTCTGTGAATGGGAATAAGCGTAAATATGACGTTGAGAACTGATAAAGTTTTTTGCCCAAGTTTCTAATTTTGAATATTAGGCTTTATAAATAAGTTTATTTGCACAAGGCTCTCTTTTGTATTAAATATCTGGCTTATGTTCAAACTTTCCAAACTTACTTTTGAGTTCGATAAGCAAAATTCGGATTTAATTTCTGATTTTCTAACCGGGATAGGTTCTATAAGCGTAGCAGAGGATTTTATTGACGACAGCGTCTCGGAAATATGCGCATATTTCCCGAATTTCACAGACTTAAATGAGATCATTTATAAAATAAAAAGTTATGTAAATTTTCTTGAGTCTGAATATGGCGATATACATATTGGGTCATTCAACATTGAAGAAATTGATGAGTCTAAATGGCAGGTCTGGAAGGACATTCTTAAAGCCGTAAAAGTTACAGATAAAATTGTAATAAGACCACCCTGGGAAAAATATGAAAGTGAAGATGAACAAATTGTTATAGAGATAAACCCTTCTATGGCATTTGGAACAGGTCATCATGAATCTACCTGTCTTTGTATTGAAGCCGCAGAGCAAATAATTTTAACTGACAGGGTAGACAGTGTTTTGGATGTGGGTTGCGGAAGCGGGATACTGTCAATAGTGGCTGCAAAACTTGGGGCAAAAAATGTTCTGGCATTCGATACTGATCCTATATCCATTGATGAATCGAACAAGAATATAGAAATAAACGGTGTAAAAGAAGATATTACGACAAGGTGCTGTGAGATTAAAGATACCGCTGGCAGTTTTGATTTAATTTTAGCAAACGTATATGTGGAACCACTACTGAGTATGAGAGAAGCTATAAAATCCAGGTTAAATAAAGATGGTAAAGTAATCTTGTCAGGATTTCAGGACTTCAGGGAAAAGGAATTAATATCGGGATATGAGCAAACAGGTTTTAAGTTAATAAATAAATATGTTGATGGTGAATGGGTATCGGCGGTATTTTCTAATAGCTAATTGTTTGTAAAGTCATATACTGAATTACCTAAAAGGTATTAATATTTAATCAATTAATTTTCATTAATCTTAAATCTTCATTTATATTATAGGATGGCGAATAAGGCAGATAATAATTCATTTTCTAGTCTAAGATTCAGAATTCATGAAATAATTTTTGAAGCCGACACTCCTTTTGGAAAGATTTTTGATATAGTTCTAATTACAAGCATCGTGCTGAGTGTTATTTTGGTGATGCTTGATAGTGTAAGATCAATTCGGCAACAATTTGGTGAGCAGCTTTATCTGGCTGAATGGTTTTTTACTATTGTATTTACTATAGAATACGTATTGCGCTTATATTCCATAGGAAACAGATTAAAGTATGCGACCAGCTTTTTCGGAGTTGTTGATCTTCTTGCAATACTTCCAACTTATTTGAGTCTGCTAATTGCTGGCTCTCAGTATTTCATGGTCGTTCGTTTGTTGAGAATTCTAAGGATATTCAGGGTATTAAAGCTTGCTAATTATGTTGGGGAATCTGCTCTTTTGGCTGAGGCGCTTATGGCGAGCAGAAGAAAGATATTTATATTTCTCCTTACAGTTTTAATATTAGTAACTCTATTGGGCTCTTTGATGTATCTGGTTGAAGGCGACCAAAACGGATTTTCCAGTATTCCTAAAAGTATTTACTGGGCAATTGTTACAATTACTACTGTTGGTTATGGTGATTTAGCTCCCTCTACTGATCTGGGAAAAGCAATAGCATCTGTGATTATGATTATGGGATATAGCATTATTGCAATACCTACCGGGATTGTAACAGTAGAGTTTGCCAATGCTTTTAAAAAGAATATATCCACTCAGGTTTGTCTGCACTGTAACTCAGAAGGGCATGATGAGGATGCAAAATACTGCAAGTTCTGCGGGTCAGAGATAAACCCCAAAATATAAAATCTCTGGATATATTTGCTATATAATTTTAGTTCTATTAAATCTTTTCGACTATCATAGCAATTCCCATTCCGCCGCCAATACATAGTGAGCACAGTCCAATTTTAGCCTCTTTCCGAAGCTTCATTTCATGCAGGAGTTTAACAAGTATGACTGTGCCTGAAGCTCCAATTGGATGACCAAGTGCAATAGCTCCACCATTTACATTTAACTTTTCTGCAGCAATTGGAAGATCACTCAGGCATGCAAGAGACTGTGCCGCAAATGCCTCGTTTAGTTCTATCAAATCAATATCATCAATTGAAAGACCTGCTTTTGAAAGAGCTTTTTGAATCGCAGGCACAGGCCCTATGCCCATAACCGAAGGATCAACACCTGCAAGTCCGTAAGACCGAATGAATGCAAGAGGTTTTAAATCCAAATTTTTAGCTTTAGATTCTGAACAAACTATCATTGCAGCAGCCCCGTCATTTATACCTGAGGCACTTCCTGCTGTGACAGTACCGTCTTTTTTAAATACTGGTTTTAATTTGCTGAGTGAATCAATTGTCACGTCGGGTCTTGGGTGTTCGTCTGTTTTAAACTGCGTTGAGTCACCCTTTCTTTTAGGAATAGAAACCGGAACTATTTGATCGTCAAATTTTCCGTTTTCCTGAGCATGTTTTGTTTTAAGCTGACTATTATAGGCAAATTCATCCTGCTGCTGTCTTGATATTTTGTACTGTTCAGCAAGATTTTCGGCTGTTATTCCCATATGATAATCACCGAAAACGTCCCAGAGACCATCATAAACCATGCCGTCTACTATTTCTTCTTTGGGCATTCCCATTTTGTAACCCCATCTAGCTTTCTTTAAGTAAAAGGGCGCCTGGCTCATATTTTCCATCCCACCAGCTACTATGCAGTCTGCATCTCCGGCTTTTATTGCCTGAGCGGCAAACACAACAGACTGTAAACCAGAGCCGCATAACCTGTTCAGTGTCGTTGCCGGCGTTTCCACTCCAAGGCCTGAATTAATAGCAATTTGTCTGGACGGGTTCTGGCCAAGTCCTGCGCCAAGAATATTACCCATAATGCAGTCATCAACTTCTTTTGGGTCTAACTTCGAGCTCTTTATTATTTCTTTTACCACGGTTGTTCCTAAATCAACTGCGCTCGTATCTTTTAGTGTGCCGCCAAATGTGCCGATTGCAGTTCTCAAAGGTTTGCTTATTACAATTTTTTCCATTGTCTTATTTTCCTATAAATTCAGCAGTTCTTTTTTCTAAATACGCTGTCATTCCTTCCAACCTGTCTAAAGAATCAAAACACTCAACGCCCATTTTTAATTCCAAATCCAGTGCACCTGAGTGATTCATTTCTTGGCCTTTATTAATTGTTTCTTTTGCATATGCAATTGCAAGCGGGCCGTTATTTGATATTTTTTCAGCCATGCTGAGTACTTCGTCCATAAGTTCGTCCTGCTTTACGACTTTATCTACCAGGCCGATTTTCAAAGCTTCTTCAGCGCTAATCATATCTCCTGTAAAAATCAACTCCTTTACTTTGCCGATACCCATTAGCATAGAAGATCTTTTAGTACCTCCCCAACATGGAAATAGTCCAAGCTTTGTCTCTGGAAATCCAATTTTTACATTATCTGATGCGATTCTTATATCACAGGCAAGTGCAAGCTCGCATCCGCCTCCGAGAGCGTAACCGTTTACAGCGGCAATTACAGGTATTTTTAGATTCTGTATCTTGTTGAAATTGTCGTGAGAAACATTGCAATAATTATGAAACTCTTCTTTGCTCATTTCCTTCATCTGTTTAATGTCAGCCCCGGCAACAAAGGCTTTAGAACCCGACCCTGTAATTATCAATACTCTTAAGTTTTCACCGGGTAGCTGTTCATTTATAAATTTGTTTAATTCACTTACTGTTTGCAGGTTAAGAGCATTTAGAGCTTTTTCCCTGTTTATTTTTAAGAGCCCAATCCTATCTTTGATCTCTTCATATAAAATATGTTCAAACATTAATATATCTCCTTATTCTTTAATAATCATGAAACCCTCTGCCTGACTTTCTTCCAAGGTGACCCGCTCTTACCATCTGGCGTAGCAGCGGGCAAGCCCTATATTTTGGATCTTTGAATTCTTCAAACAGAACGTCTAAAATATCCAAAATTACATCTAGGCCTATTAAATCAATTAGCTCAAGAGGCCCCATCGGATGATTAGTGCCCAGTTTCATGGCTTTATCGATGTCCTGAGCTGTTCCCATCCCCTCTTCCAGAGCAAAAACTGCTTCATTCAACATAGGTAGCAGGATTCTATTTACGATAAACCCGGGTCTGTCTTTGGTAATAACGGGGTCTTTTCCAAGACTCAAAGTAAATTCTTTTGCCTTTTGCACAGTTTGGTCGCTTGTTGTAAGAGACTTTATGATTTCAACCAGTTTCATAACAGGGGCAGGGTTAAAAAAGTGGATTCCCACTACATTTTCGGGTCGGTTTGTTATCATGGCAAGTTGGATTATTGGCAGTGTAGATGTATTGGATGCGATGATACAGCCTTTTTTTAGTATAGTATCCAGTTTTTCAAATAGCTGCTTTTTTATATTAATATTTTCTGAAACTGCTTCAATAACAAGATCACAATCACCAAGCTCCTCAAGATTTGTAGAAGTTATTATTCTTGATACAATTTGTTGTTTAATTTTTTTTGTAATTTTATCTTTTTCAACCAGTCTCAAGAGGTTTTTTTCAATTCTGGAAACCGCTTTTTTAAGAAGTCCATCATTTAAATCAATTAGAACTACCCGGTACCCTGAAGCTGCAACAAGCTGTGCAATTCCTGAGCCCATGGTTCCTGACCCGGCTATCCCTACTTTTCTAATTTTAGGTTTACTCATAGTTAAATAATCCCTTTTAATATTAATTCTGTCTGTGTTTTTATGTATGAATTTATGGAATAATTATCACGGAGAACCCAGCGTCTAAATGCCCACATTTGACCAATTACCATAATGTTATTTGCTACAAGTTTAGTCTTTCTGTGATTAATGCGAACAGTTTTTTCTTTTATGCACTGCTTTAATATATCTTCAAAAATTGATGTTAATTCATTTTCTGCCACAAAAATATATTTTCTTGCAGCTTTGCTTAAGGACTTGGTTTCCTGATAGAGGAGAAGCATGTAGTCCTGATTTTCATTTATTATTATAAAATAGTCAGAAATAGCATTTTTAAGGATTTCTATGCCCGTTTTTTCACTTACCACAGATTCTTTTAATTTGTTGCTTACAGTGGTGTGTATATGATCACATACTAAAAAAAGTATATCTTCCTTTGTTCTAATATAATCGTAGAGTGCGCCCATGCTCATCCCAAACTCTCTTGCTATTTCACGAACAGTGGTCTGGTGGAAACCTTTTCTCACAAATAGCTCAACCGCAGCATTCACAATTTCCCTGCGCCTTGTATCAATAAGGTCTTTATCTTTTATATTTGATTCAATAGTGTCTTGCATTTTTTATATATCCCCGGTAACAAAATCAGAATTCACTGAGTGTTTGTTTTGCAATAACAATTCTTTGAATTTCTGACGTGCCTTCATAAATCTCTGTTATCTTGGCATCTCTAAAATACCTTTCAACTGGGAAGTCAGTCGTATATCCATTGCCACCGTGGATTTGAATTGCCTTTGTTGTTACCCACATAGCGGTTTCGGCAGCAAAGAGCTTTGCCATAGCAGATTGTTTTGTATATTTAAGTCCCTTGTTTAAAAGGGAAGCGGCTTGCCATGTAAGCAGTCTTGCAGCTTCTACTCTTGTAGACATATCTGCAATCATAAACTGTATTCCCTGAAAATTAGAAATACTGTCACCAAAAGCTTTTCTTTCTTTAGCATATATTACCGATGCTTCAAGTGCTGCCCTTGCTATTCCGACTGCCTGGGCGGCAACGCCAATTCTCCCGCCATCCAGTGTTTTCATGGCTATTTTGAAACCTTCACCCTCACTTCCCAACAAATTTTCAGCAGGAATTTTACAATTATCAAAAATTGTCTGCGTTGTACTGGACGCTTTTATTCCTAGTTTGTGTTCAGATTTTCCTATTTCGATCCCGGGAGAATCTAAGTCAACAATAAAAGCGGTAATTCCCCGGCTTTTTAATTTTCTGTCTGTGGATACAAAAACTATTGCTATATCTGCTTCGGAACCATTTGTTATCCAGGACTTTAACCCATTAATTATATAATGTTTTCCTTCCTTAACTGCTGTTGTTTTTATGCTTGCAGCATCTGAGCCGGCTTCGGGTTCGCTTAAAGCAAAACAGCCAAGTTTTTTGCCGCAAGAGAGGTCTGGCAGGTATTTCTCTTTTTGTCCATCTGTACCAAAGTCGATGATTGGGCTGCATGTAAGCGAATTGTGTGCCGAGACAATAATTCCCGTGGATGCGCAGGCTTTTGATATTTCTTCTATGGCGATAATATAAGAAAGATAATCTAAACCGCATCCTCCGTATTCAGTTGGCACAAAATGTCCCATAAATCCGAGCTCGCCAAGTTTTTTGATTAGTTCAGCAGGAAATCGGGAGTTTCTTTCGTTTTCAGAAGCAACCGGTTTAATTTCGTTTTCAGAAAAATCTGAAATCAATTTATGAATCATCTTCTGATCTTCGGATAGATTTGATAAAAACATATGTAACCCCTTAAGCGTTAGTTTATAAATACAACCGAGCGCTCGCTCGCTATTATAATAAATATTATTTTTATTGTCAATTAATAATATTATAAGTCCAAACACCGTTTTGCAGAGAACTTTGTAATAGATTGTAATTTGCGCTATGTACAAAATATTTACATAAGTAATTGGCTGCCGAGATCTGACTAATAGGTTGTAAAAGGCAAGATTAATAGTTACGATTTCTAATACTTAATTTAATAAATATTCAACTGGAGATACAACTGATGTCAGAAAAACCTTTTCAGGATTACTGGAAACATAATAAATGCTGGGGATGTGGGAATAATGAACACGGATTGCAAATAAAAAGCTATTGGAAAGGTGATGTATCAATATGTGTATGGGAACCTCATAAACATCATATGGCAGGACCAGTTGATGTTTTAAACGGAGGAGTTATATCATCTGTAATTGATTGTCATGCGGTGGGTTCTGCTATAGCTAATGAGTACAAAATTGAAGGTAGAGAATTGGACTCATTGCCACTTATATGGTGCGTAACAGCGTCGTTAAAAATTGATTATTTAAAGCCCACTCCTATAGGTACTGCTATCAGGTTAGAGGCATCAATATTACAAAAAGAAGGAAGAAAAGTATGGCTATCCTGTGATGTGTTTTCAAACAAACTTAAAACCGTAACAGCAGAAGTCCTTGCCATCCGAGTTAATCCGGATGATTGGTTTAAAAATTAATTAAAAAAAATTAATATTTAATATAAACGAAAGTAGACGTAGGAATTGAAGTAATGACCAAGGCTTTTAATATTCACTGGGAAAAGAAAAGGGAAATTGTAGAGAAAACATCAAAAATGCAGATAAGAATATTCTAATTTTAAAATAGTAATCTTTCAAAGATTTTCCTCTATCTCTTTTTTAATTAACTCTCTTTCTCCTTTTAAATCCATTTCTGAATAATCTTTTTTTGCTCTTGCATACCAGTATTTAGAATTTGAAATATCTCCCTCATCTCTGTGGAGATTTGCATGTATCCAGTATGCGTATTCATGTTCTATATCCTGAACTGTCTTGTGAGCTTTGTCCCAGTCACCTTTGTTTGCCAGGTCTATTGCATCAAATAATTTTTGTTTCATTTTTTAATCAATAGATTCATTTTTAAATCTCTGCTTATATTTTTTATAATCAATAACAATTCTGTCATATTTAGTGTTAATTAAGTTGGATGACATCATAAAATCTGCCGTTGCCCGGTTGCACGCCATTGGGATATTCCAAAGAACCGCGATTCTTAGAAGCGCTTTTATATCAGGATCATGTGGAAGCGGAGAAAGCGGGTCCCAGAAGAATATTAATATATCCAACTTACCTTCTGAAATTTTGGCTCCAATCTGCTGATCTCCTCCCAGCAGGCCGCTGTTGAATCTGGTTATTTTTAATCCCAAGGTGTCTTGAATAAGTTTTCCGGTTGTGCCGGTAGCATAGAGTTTGTGTTTTATAAGTGTTTTTTTATTCTTTTTTGCCCACTCTATAAGAATTTCTTTTCTGTTATCGTGGGCAACCAGTGCAATTCTCTTTTGTTTATCTATAGGGATAGATATGAATTCCATATTTCCTCCCGAAAATACTAGTAGTCTAAATAAATATACTGGATTGGTAACTAATGTTAAACAGTAGGAATCCCGCTAAAAAACAGGATTCCTACTACTATTAAGAATGGGTGATTCTATGAGTCTGTGTTTTTGTTATATCTAATTGTGAACTATCTATTTTTTCATTAAGAATCTCAGTATCAGAAATAATAGCTTCATTTAAGACCTCGTCCATATGATCTACAAGCTTAAGTTCAACGTCTTTTAGAATATTAGACGGAATATCTTTAGTATCTTTTAAATTATCTTTTGGGATAAGGACTGTTTTTACCCTTGCTCTGTGTGCGGCTAATATTTTTTCTTTTAGTCCACCAATGGGAAGCACCTTGCCCCTAAGTGTAATTTCACCGGTCATTGCCACGTCTCGTTTAACAGGCTTTTTAATCAGTGCAGATACAATTGCAGTTGTGATTGCAATACCAGCCGAAGGCCCGTCTTTGGGAATTGCTCCTTCTGGAACGTGGATATGAATATCGACTTTCTGGTAGAAATTTCTTTCAAGCCCAAGCTGCAGGGTCCTTGATCTAACGTAGCTCATAGCCGCCTGAGCAGATTCCTGCATCACATCACCCAGTTTTCCGGTAACCTTAAAAATTCCTTTACCAGGAACTATAGAAACCTCGATATTAAGTATTTCGCCACCAATTTCAGACCATGCAAGTCCTGTTGACATACCAATTATATCTGTGTCTTCAATCTCGCCATACTTGTATTTTGGAATTCCTAAAAACTTGCTTAGATTTTTTGGGGTAATTTTAACTTGAATGTCATCCCCATTTTTTACAATCTCTTTTGCAGCTTTTCTGCAAATTGTTGCAAGTTCTCTTTCAATTGTTCTTACCCCTGCTTCCCTAGTGTAGAGTCTTATAGCCTTGAGTATAGAACCTTCCGTTACAGTTACATTTTTGTCTTTTAAACCGTGAGCCTCAAGCTGTTTTGGAAGTAAAAAATTCATTAATATCTTCACTTTTTCATTTTCTGTGTAGCCCGGTAAACGAATTATCTCCATTCTATCCTGGAGTGCCCAGGGGATTGAATGAAGTACATTTGCTGTGCAGATGAAAAGTACTTTAGAAAGATCATAGTCAACTTCGATGTAATGATCATTAAAATTTTTATTCTGTTCAGGATCAAGAGCTTCCAATAATGCAGATGAAGGATCTCCTCTGAAATCAGAACCAAGTTTGTCAATTTCATCTAGCAGAAAAACCGGATTAACGGTTCCAGCCTTTTTCATGCCCTGTATAATTTTTCCGGGCAGCGCTCCAATATAAGTTCTTCTGTGGCCGCGAATCTCAGCTTCGTCTCTTACACCGCCAAGAGATATCCTTACAAATTTCCTGTCCATTGCCCTTGCAATAGATTTTGCCAGTGATGTTTTTCCGACCCCAGGTGGTCCAACAAAGCAAAGTATGGGCCCTTTTAATTTATTAGTAAGTTTTCTAACGGCAAGATACTCTATAATCCTTTCTTTTGGTTTATCTAAACCATAATGGTCTTCGTCCAAAATTTTAGATGCATCGTCTAGATCTAACCTGTCTTCAGTTTTTTCTTCGCCCCAGGGAAGTGACAAAATCCAGTCTATATAGCTCCTTTCAACATTAGCTTCCGGGGTCATTGGCGACATAAGCTTTAATTTTTTTAGCTCTTTTTTGATTTTTTCTTCAACGTCTTCAGGGAGTGTTTTATCTTTTAACTTCTCCTCAAATTCCTGAACCTCTGATTTCATGTCATCCCCTTCGCCAAGCTCGTCCTGAATAGCTTTCATCTGCTCATTTAGATAATGCTCTTTTTGAGCTTTTTCCATTCTTTTCTTAACTCTTTGTTCGATGCGCTTTTCTACTTTTAGAATTTCTAAATCTTCGCTTAACTTTTCAAATAGTTTCTCTAGCCTTTCTTTGGGATTTATTATCTCAAGCAGCTCCTGCTTATCATCCTGCTTTAACTGAATATATGCGCAGATTGAATCAGATAGACGGTTTGCTTCTTTTATTGATGAAACATTGTTATAAGATTCTGCCGGAATTTTCTTGTTGTGTTTTACATAGCTTTCAAATGCTGATAACAGATTCCTAGTAAGCGCTTCTGTTTCGATATCTGAAACCTCTTCTTCTTCAATTGGCTGAGCATGAACGAGAAAATATTCAGATTTTGGAATAAAATCTAATAGCTTTCCCCTTTTTTTGCCCTCAATCAGAACCTTAACAGTGCCATCTGGCAGTTTTAGCATTTGAGCAACAGTAGCTATTGTGCCAATAGTGAATAAATCGCTTTCCTTAGGGTCTTCATTTTTAGGATCTTTCTGAGTTACAAGGAAAATTTCCTTTTTGTTTTTCATTGCTGCATTAACAGCTTTTATAGACTTATCTCTCCCTATATATAAAGGTGCTATCATATATGGAAAAACAACCACATCTCTTAATGGAAGAAGTGGGATTTGTAGTTTATTACTATCGTCTATCTTTATGTCTGACATATATTTACCTCGCTATACTATTATATCATATATATTTAGATTAGTTTTAGCCTATTTCGAATCATTTATGTCTAAATGTTTATTTAATTATTATTTTTTCAATTTCAATAGGGCAAATATATATTTTTTATTTAAATTATAATCTAGTTTACAAGAAAATGTGATTAAAAATATTTGCAAAATAAAGAAATTATCTAACTTGCCGTCATTATTGAATGAAAAATGAGATGAGGCTATTTTCTAATCATATGAATCTTTATAGGAAAATATTTGAGCGTATGTATATTATATAGAAAAGGAAGGTGAATATGAAAATAGCTAGATATTTATTATGCTCAATTTCCATATTTATATTTTTAATAGGATGTAACAACAATTCAGGAAATGATTCCCGAAGTAAGGGTGTGATAAGTTTAGAAAGCTCTGCTTTTGGTGAAAATGAAAATATTCCTTCCAATTTTACTTGCGATGGAATGGACATTTCACCGCCGCTTTTATGGAGTAATCTGCCAAATGGCACTAAGAGCATAGCCATTATTACTGATGATCCCGACGCTCCTGTCGGAACATGGGTACATTGGATTATCTATAATATGCCAACTACGTCTAATAAACTTGATGAAAATGTTACAAGAGACCGGCAACTGGAAAACGGCGCTTTACAGGGCAGGAATGATTTTGGAAAGATAGGGTACAACGGACCCTGTCCTCCGCAGGGAACCCACAGATATTATTATAAAATATATGCTTTGGATTCGATGCTTAACCTTGTACCAGGCGTAAATAAAGAGAAATTAGAAAATGCAATGAAGGGACATATTCTTGCAAAAGGGCAGTTAGTTGGAAAATATGGAAGATAATAACAAATTAGATAATTCTTATAAATTTAATATAAAATATAGATATGTCTAACGGGACAGCCATTTTTGAAAGAGGATGCGTTTGTTACCGAAACGAGTGGAGATCAGGACGGGTATCTTGCACTATCGAATGAACAATTGCTTAAATTTGAGTCCACAGAAGATATATTCTGGGGCCTTTTTATGTGTGAAAGCAGTACTTTTTAGGGGAAAGATTTCCCCATCTGTTTACACAGCTGTTTTTTAAGGCTGATCCTCATCAAAAGAATGATAGTTATCATTAAAAGCTAACTTATCATTGATTAGCAAGAGATAAAAAATACAAACGGTACTTATAGAGTCGGAGTTTTTGATATTGTGTTGGAACCAAACTTAATTTTACCTGTATCATCAAAAAACTATGAACTCCTTCTTAGCTAAGGGGGAGGAAGCTAAGAAGGAGACTTGTCACCCGCAATAAAGAGGGCTTTAATATACTTAGTCAAGATTGTCATTGTGATATGCAAGAAATATGCCACGAAATTTCCAGTATTTTATTAAAAACAGTATTTCTGTAGTAAAGATTGCCTAAGTATTAGGCAAAAATGGATGGATTTAATCTTTTATTTTTTCATGTTCTTTTAAAGATGCAACCATAGTGAAGATAGCGGCTATAGGAATTGCTGTTACAGGGTTTAAAATAGAACTTGCAAGGCAACAAAGAATTATGGCCCATATTCCAATTTCAGTATGCCCCCTTTTTTTTGCTATAAAAAAAGGTATAAGTCCAAGCAGCAGACCAAAAATGATCCCTTTGGCAATTTGAATATATATATTCTCCCCAAGAATTTCCATGAAATTTCCCCTTTAAATATAAATAGAGCTCAACTTACTTTTCTATATTATAATATTTTATTGTAGTGATTAAGTAAAATACGAATTACTTTTTACCCGCTGGTTCTATTATAGCATTCATAGAACCTTTACTTCTTGCAAGCCTGTGATCGGGGCCAAAATTTAGTATTTCGTCTTTTTTCATCGCTGCTTTTTCTTTTGAAGTCGTAAAAACGATTACTCTTTCCCTGAAGTCTACCTCACATGCCATGATGTATGACTCTTCTATACTATGTCCAAAGACATGCATCAGCATTTCAATAACATAATCGTATGTATGATCATCGTCATCTAGAAGTACCACGTTGTATTTATGTTCTTTTTTTGTGAACTGCTCCAAAATAGTATCAATCTCAGCAGATGAATTGTTGGTTGATTCAGAGTCAAATGAATATGTAATTGGTGAATTCATAGAAACTAGATAATCACACTTGCTTTATAATATAAATTTGTAAAGTTTATATAATCCTAAGATTAAAAACAGAGAAGAGCAAACTATAAAATGTATTTTTGCTCATTTCATTTTTTTGGTTATTTTTTTTAATTATAGCAAGCCTTTAAATAAATTGAATGTAATTAATTTGAATTAGTATAATATAATAATTTATAATTAAAAAAAATGAAAATATCTCTTGAAGACAAAAATGTAATTTTAACCGGCGCTTCATCGGGAATTGGGTGGGAAGCTTCTTGTATGTTTGCAGAGCAGGGGGCAAACGTTGCAATTGCCGCAAGAAGTTTAGATAAGCTGGATGAACTGGAAAAAAAGCTTTTAGCATATGGTGTAAAAGTTTTAAAGGTTCAAACAGACGTTTCAAAAGCTACGGACTGCAAAAAGTTAATTAAAGAAGTAGTAAATAAATTAGGGTCAATTGATGTACTGGTTAATAATGCCGGATATACGAGTCACGGCAATTTTGAAGATGTACCGCTAAAAGATCTTGAACAGATAATAGAGGTAAACCTAAAAGCGCCTATTCGCCTTACCAAACTTGCGCTGCCACACATAAAAAAATCAGGCTCAGGGAGAATAATAAACGTAGCGTCAATTCTTGGAATTGTCCCAGTCCCATCGGAAGCCGTTTATTCATGTACGAAGTTTGCGCTCCGGGGTTTTAGCTATGCACTTTCTGAAGAGCTTGAAAACACAAATGTTAGGGTTTGTCTCATATGTCCGGGGCCAGTGGAAACTCCTTTTATTTTAGATAATTTAGATAAGGTTCACGATCTTGTTTTTTCTCCCCCCGTTTCTACTCCCAAAGAAATTGCAGAGCTTATAGTTAAATCTGCAATAGACGGGAAAATGGAAAGAATTAAACCAATCCATACTGGGGTTTTAGCTAAAATAGGTTTTCTGCTGCCTTCTCTAAAAAAATTGATTCAGCCTATTATGGAAAAAGAAGGGGCAAAGAGGAAAAAGAGGTATGTTGAGCGTTATAGTAAATCTTCTGACTAAGTAGAGATAAGTGCCTAATTTGCATTACTTGAGAAATTGCTCAAAGATATATAATCTAAATCAAAATATCTTATGCAATGAAAACTTTAACATATTCAGAAGCTAGTCAAAATCTTGCGAAAACATTAGACGAGATTATTGAAAATCACTCTCCTGTTAGAATTACACGAACAAGAGGCAAAGGAGATTTTATAATAATTTCCCTTGAAGAATACGAATCTTTGCAGGAAACATTTTATCTTTTAAAAACCCCTAAGAATGCAACTAGATTAGATTATTAAAAGCAATTAAGAGATTAAAACGTTAGGAAGTTTTCTAAACAACTATCTTTTTACACTATAAATAAGTGAATAAATAGGCAATATGTTAAAATAATAAGAATTATTGATAAGTGTTGGAGGATATAAATCATGAGTAACGGAAATGATGATGTTCAAAATTTCAGTAGTGATCAAAGAGCAATAAATATTTTGGATAGAATGCTTGTTACAAAAGATTTTGACACTGATGATAGACAATATATTAGATTAAATCTGATTCCGATGCTTACACGCGCCGTTGAAAACCTTGATGATGGGTTTAATGAAGAATTAAGAGATATGGCTATCAATTTATGTATGAAACTAATTCCCTATGATTACCTGTTTTTAAGATTCGTTGAAGATTGGATAACAAAGAAACAGCAGGTTTGAACTATGAAACACCTATTAATAATCTTCAAAAAGGTACCGAATTACTGAGCTAGTACATCTGTCACTATTTATTTTTTACTTGGTAAGCGGAATATAGGATGTCCCTCTTCACTCGGCAGTACCAGCAGTGCATAAATTTCTCAAAAAACCAAACGGGATTTACAAAGCTGCGCGGTTTTCCATAACCCATCCCTGAGGTCGGATGTTCAGTAGGTGAATCCCATATTGCAAAATGCAAATGGGGACACCCCTCCGGGGTATCACAACATGGAATATAATTTATAACCATACCAATCACGTCTCCGGCAAATATTAAATCGTTTTCTTTTAGATTAGACACGACATGTCCATACTGAACAGCATAGGAGCCGTAGCTTCCCCCTGAATGTCTGGTGATTAGAACCGGACCTCGGGTTCCATCACAGCCGCCATAATATCTCATGTTTGGATAGTTATGCTCCATGTGT
>SMWS01000096.1 GCA_004356685.1 Deltaproteobacteria bacterium | reverse complement strand
TATGGTATATTTAGTTAATAATTCAGGAATGTTAGAAAAGCTAATAAAGCTAAATTTTTTTGTTATTACAGATCATATTCAACACTTAGGGTCATCGGGTCAAAGGGTCTAGCATAAAACCGCTGACCCTTTGACCCAAACTCAGAGTTAGGCTCATAATCTTAAAGGCATGGCATAGGGTCTGAGAGAGTGAGATTATGAGACTAACAGTACGAAAATCCCGGTTACTATCAAACTATCAAAGTTTTCGGGGCTAGTGTGGGGAGATTGATAGTAATTCAGTGTTTTTTAAGGAAAAGTTCGATTCATTAAAAAATAACGTGGCAATCACTTTCCACCATTGTCATTGCGAGGAGTACTTCCACATTTTATAAGTCTAGTTTGTACGACGTGGCAATCTCTTATCTTAAGCTCACCAAATAAAGGTTAAATACCTTTAAAAGTTTAACTGATTAAAAGGCATTAATTTTGTTCTCATTCATTTAGTCTTTTTGTTTTTTTAGAAGACCTTCGTGCAGCCAGTCACTTTGCAATCTTAAGAGATTGCCAATGCGACATATAATTTTACTCTCCTAAGGGCAAGTAAATAAAAAGCGAGATCACCACGGCTTAGAAAACAAGCCTCGTGATGACAGTTGTGGTTAATTCTAAAAACTAGATCGCCGCGTTGCGCATTCATTAATCAATACTGGAGGTAGCGCGCTTCGCAATGACAGCCTTTTTGTCATCCTGAAATTTATTCAGGATCTAAAAAGAGAGATGCTGAAATAAATTCAGCATGACATACTGGATTCCCGATAAAAACATTCGAGAATGACTAATTATTAGATTCTGAATAACTTCAAAGTGACTTAAAAAAGCAGATTTCTCATTATGCCCGAAATGACACTAAACATAATATCTATAAAAATGACAAAAAAATTACTTCTTTTTCTTAGATTTCTTCTCTCTCTTCAAAAGCACCTCTGTAATCGAACCGCCGTCAAGATTTCCTGTGCCGCTTGCCAGCCAGCCTTTAGAACCTAAAGAATTTAATATTTTGATTAAACTTGTACCAACTTTCTTTTTTGGCTTACTTGCAAAAAACCATGTAATTTTATCATTAACCTTACGGTAAAATAAGATTTCATATTCATATTTCTTCATTGTAGTCTCCTTATCGCCTATCAATTGGATAATAGATCATTAAATAAACAAAATCTATTTAAACTAAACTTAAGGGATAATTATTGATGGGTTATTAGAGAAACTGAAGCAGTGATATAATATTTGTTTAATTTATAAGACATAACATCTTATATATTTAAATTTAATTCCTTACATTTTGACATAACTTCTCATTTATATTTAATTAAAGGCAAATGAAACTTTCTGATAGAGAAAAAAAACTGATTGATAAAATGCTAAAGGGCGACCGTGCGTCCCTGGCAAAACTTATAAGCACAGTTGAAAATCAAAGACAAAGCGCATCATCGATTATAAGATCAATAAGCCCTAATACAGCAAATACCTATGTGATTGGAATTACTGGGCCCCCTGGAGCAGGGAAAAGCACACTTGTAAACTGTTTGACTGCAATATATAGAAAAGAAGGAAAGAAAGTCGGCATTATTGCAGTTGACCCCTCAAGCCCTTTTACAGGCGGAGCCGTTCTTGGCGACAGGATAAGGATGCAGGATCATACAGCGGACAAAGGCGTATTCATAAGAAGTATTGGAACCAGGGGAAGCCAGGGCGGGCTTTCCAAGGCTACTTCGCAAATAGTAAAACTCTATGATGCATATGGTTTTGATATAATAATAATTGAAACTGTAGGTGTGGGACAAACAGAGCTGGATATCATTAGAATTGCAAACACGGTAATAGTTTTACTGGTACCCGAATCAGGCGACGTAGTGCAAACAATGAAAGCAGGGCTTATGGAAATTGCTGACATTTTTATAGTAAACAAAGCAGATAGAGAAGGTGCCGAAAAGATTTCCAGAGACATCAAAAGCATAACTGCACACCACAGCAGAGAAGATAAATGGGATATACCGATACTACTGACCACTGCAAATAAAAATGAGGGGATAAATGAAACAGCAGACTCTATACAAAATCACAGAGATTTTCAGATAAAGCACAATTTGACCCAAGAAAAACTCGAAAAAAACCGGGAAGGGGAGCTTTTACAAATTATAAAAGAGGCATTAGAAAATGAAATATCTAATAAAATGAAAGATTCAGACTTTAAGAGTATAGTCAAAAAAGTTAGAAAAGGCGACTTAGATCCTTATGAAGGTGCTGAGCAATTTATATCCAAGCTAATTTGATAGTTATTAAAATAAAAAAAGCCCTATTGGATAACACTTTTCCAATAGGGCTCAATGACTAATTATTATTTTATTTAAAGGTCTAAACTTACGATATCACCCTTTGAAATCTGCCTTTTACTCTTAATAACAACTCCTGTAGATACATGCCTTCTAACATTTATTACAACCAGTTTGCCAATTTTGTACCTTGGTACAGTTAAGTTTCTACCTGTATCAAGATCTTTAACCGTTCTTGGATGCTGAAAGATTGAAAAGGTATTGCCAGGAACTATATTATCCTGACTGCCGGCATCGATATAAACAATATCATTTTGAGCAGCATATAATAGATTATTTCTGTTTTCTAAAATTACCCCATCAAGCCGGTCTCTGCCTTTGCGTATAATGACCTCTTTAACAAATTCCTCTGTAGGCCTTATTCGGGCTCCCCTGTGCATCTCCCTGTTTGAGGCCGTAATTTTAGCAGATGACAGATTCTCACCCAGCACCTCATGAACCTCAAGCTCGCCTAGTATTGCAACTTTATAACCTATTCTTTTCTTGGTAACCGGGTGAAAGACAATCTTTGAGGTTTTAAATACAGTAAAAGTATCTCCAACTTCTACATTTTTTTCTGTGCCCAGATTAATATATGCAAGCGTATTTTCTGCAGCTATCATAATCCTGGGCGGTTCGGAATTAATAATAGTACCCATATGCTCCCATTCATCATGACTGATAAACCCAGCCTTATGTGCCTTTGAAAAGTAGAAAACGGGTGGAGGAGGATCAATATCTCCTATGATGAAATCTCTTTTTTCAGGATCAAACTCAACAACAGGAAGTCTTGGAATCTGGCGTTTTAGCGATATTACTTCGCCAGGATAAATCCTGTGCGGTTTATCAATAGCAGGATTAAGCTTCCATAGCCTTGGCCAGAGAACAGGAGTATTATAAAAATTCTGGGAAATTTTCCACAGCGAGTCTCCTGGACGAACAACATAAATTGATACATTATCCTTAACCTGCGGTTCGGTACTTTTTGACTCCATATCTTTTTTTGACTCCATATCTTTATCACCGGCTTTATCCGCTGCAACTGACAAAGCTGTAAATAATATTAAAAATGGTAAGATTAATTTTATTTTCATCGCCTAAACCTCCAAAAAAATATCATAAATTCAAGGACTTATTTAACAAAGTTAATATAGTTTAGCATGTTTTTAAGAGAATTAAAAGACCATAGATTAATTTTTTTTAACTTTTTAAAAATAATAAGTAGTCTATAATAGTGATCTGACTTCAATTTAGCTTAACAGATATGGAAAATACAATATTAATAAACAGAACTTTTAATGAAACCAGGGTTGCATATTTAAAAAACAACAGCCTGTTCGAACTTTATGTAGAAAGAACCTCAAAACCTAAACTTGTAGGAAATATATTTAAAGCAAAAGTAGGAAAGGTAATACCAGGCATGCAGGCCGCTTTTATTAATTATGGCGGCGAGAAAGCCGGATTTATCTCAGCTGAAGATGTATATAGCGATTCTTTTGAAAATATTTTTTTAGAACAGCAAGACGATATTCAAGACGGCCATCTGCCTTCATACCTTATTCAGGATGTTTTAACCCAAGGTCAGGATGTTCTTGTACAAATACTCAAAAACCCGTCTGGCGGAAAAGGGGCAAAACTCTCATCAAATATCGCTCTGCCTGGCAAATATTTAGTTTTATTAGCAATGGTAGATTTTGTTGGAGTTTCTAAAAAGATTGAAGAAATTCAAGAAAGAGAGAGGCTGATTGAAATTTTAAAAGAAATGAAGCCGCAAGGACTTGGCGTTATTGCAAGAACCGCAAGTATGGGTATTGATAACAAACTTCTTGAAAACGATTTAACTCAGTTGTGCAAAACATGGGATTACATCAAAAACAAGTCTGAAAAACACACAGCGCCGGTTTTGTTGTATGAAGAACCGCCACTGTATATAAAAACTATCAGAGATCTTGTATCAGACACAACAAAAGTGCTTGTTGATAACGAGGATTTTTATACAGAGATCACAGAATTTATAAAAAACAACTTCCCCAATTTTAATATCCAGCTGCAGCTATACGATGAAAAAATACCTCTTTTTACAAAATTCCGCCTAGAGCAAGAAATACAGAAACTGTTTGAAAAGAAAGTATGGCTGAAATCCGGGGGTTATCTAATATTAGAAGAAGCAGAGTCGCTTACAGTAATAGATGTAAACACCGGAAAATATCTCAGTGGAGATAGCCAGAATGACACGATTTATCATATTAATAAAGAGGCGGCTATTGAAATAGCTAAACAAATAAAATTAAGAAACCTGGTAGGAATAATTGTAATCGATTTTATTGACCTAAAAGAACAGGAAAAAAGTGAAGAAATATATAATCTTTTCTTAGATGAAATGAAGGATGATAAGGCAAGAACAGTAGTTCATGAAATGTCTCAATTTTCTGTTGTACAGCTTACAAGACAAAAGCTTAGAGAGAGTATTATGGAATATCTGACCAACGACTGTTATAAGTGCCGGGGCACGGGATATTTAAAATCTCATGAAACCATAACCTATGAAATTTTTAGAGAGATTAAAGAAAAATTGTCGAATAATAATATAAAATCACTAACTGTAAGAACTAAACCTCAAATAATAGATTATATTAATAATTTCGAAGATGATAATTTAAAATCCTTGGTTGAAAGCTACCAAATAGAAATTATATTTGATAAAGATACAGAAAGTTCAAAGTACTACGAAATCACTGTTGATTAATTGTTAATTTTATAATCTTTAGTAAAATAATGATTTATAAACTTCATATAGCAAGAGTGAATTAAAATGAGCAAAAATTATGTAAAGATATTTGATACTACCCTTAGAGACGGCGAACAGGCTCCCGGGTGCGGAATGACAACTGAGGAGAAATTAAAAGTTGCATACAGCTTAGAGAAACTGGGCGTGGATATAATTGAAGCTGGTTTTCCTATTTCATCAGAAGGTGACTTTCAGTCTGTAAAGCTTGTTGCTGAAGAAATAAAAGACTGTGAAGTTGCTGGCCTTTGCAGAGCTAATCTAAATGATATTGACAGGGGTTGGGAAGCAGTAAAACATGCGCAGCGGCCGAGAATTCATACATTTATTGCTACTTCGGAAATACATCTTAAATACAAATTGAGAAAATCCCAGGATGAAGTTTTGGATATAATTGAAAAAGCCGTCAAACACGCCGTAAATTATACAGAAAATGTAGAGTTTTCCTGTGAAGATGCTACAAGAACCGAGATAGGTTTTTTGTGCAAGGCTGTTGAACTTGCCGTAAAATGCGGGGCAACAACCATAAACATTCCCGACACTGTTGGATATACCGTTCCAGATGAATTCCATGATATTATTTCTACACTTCTTAGCAGAGTAAAAAACCTGCACAAAACAACTTTAAGTGTGCATTGCCACAATGACTTGGGGCTGGCAGTAGCAAATTCAATAGCCGCTATGAACGCAGGGGCAAGGCAGGTGGAATGTACAATAAACGGACTCGGTGAGAGAGCAGGAAACGCCTCGCTGGAAGAAATTGTTATGGCTCTTAAGGTAAGGAATGATAAAAATCCATTTAATACAGGTATAAACACCGAACATATTTTCCCTACAAGCAAAATTGTATCACAGGTAACTGGCGTAAAAGTACAGCCAAACAAGGCAATTGTAGGAGCGAATGCCTTTGCACACGAAGCCGGCATCCACCAGGATGGCGTTTTGAAAGAGCGCATAACATACGAAATCATGAACCCTAAAGATGTAGGTATACCTTCCAATAAAATTATACTTGGCAAACATTCCGGAAGACACGCGTTTAGAAAACGCATTGAAGAGTATGGATATTTTTTAAGCGATAAGAATTTTGAAACTGCTTTTAAAAAATTTAAAGACCTCTGTGATTTGAAAAAATATGTATTTGATGAAGATATAGAAGCCCTTATAAGCGAAGAGTTTATAAGATCATCCGATTTTTATAAATTAGTATCAGCTAATTTTGCAAGCGGCACGAATATGCAGCCCGTAGCGACACTGACAATTGCAATAGACGGTATAGAAAAAACTGTATCCGAGCATGGTGACGGACCTGTAGACGCCGCATATAAAGCGATTTCAAGAGCCACAGGAGAGTACCCCAAACTTTTAGACTATAATGTAGGTTCTATTACTGGGGGGACAGATGCTCAGGGTGCGGTAACAGTAAGAATAGAACAAGACGGAGTTATTTCTCAGGGACAGGGAGCAAATACTGATATAGTTGTTGCAAGCGCAAAGGCATATATAAATGCACTAAACAAACTGAGATGGAGAAAAGAACATCCGCGAAAAGCATCTTCCAGCGGCGTATAAAAAACACATTATTCTTCTAATATTATGGCATTTCCTAAAGAAAATTTAAAAACCCTTATAAAAGCACAATATCCTATTATCTATTTAGTATCATGGGAAGAAGACAGAGTAGAGAAAAGTTTAAATACTCTAAAAGATGAGATCTATGGTGAAGATGGAAATTTCTACAGCTGGTCAACCACTAAGGGACTAGTAAATAGTGGAAGCAAAGTCGATGGGTCCGATGATATCATGAAAGCTTTTGATTTTGCTATTGATAGCAGTGAAAATACTATGTTTTTAATTAAAGATTTTCACTACATAATAAGTGAACCTAAAGTAATAAGAAAACTTAAGGATACGTATGCTGCTTTCAGAAATTTGAACAAAACCCTGTTTATAATTTCTCCAACATTAAAGCTTCCTTATGAATTAGAAAAAGAAGTTAATGTAGTTGATATAGATCTTCCTGATGCAGAGGAAACACGGGACATATTTGAGGACACACTCCGCACTATAGTAAACGAATCACTTGTTTACTCTTTTACTCCCGAACTTAAAGATGATTGCGTAAACGCACTTTTAGGCCTTGCAGCAATTGAAATTGAGCTTGCTGTAAAAAGGGTTTTAGTTAATAAAAATACTGTAGACAATTCTATTATAGAGGAATTGCTTGAAGAGAAAGTTCAAATAATCAGAAAATCAGGCACTTTGGAATTTATTAGGACTGATGTTCAACTCGACGGTATAGGAGGACTGGGAAACATCAAAGATTGGCTCAACACAAGGCATTTAGCATTTTCCAATGAAGCAAAAGAGTTCGGATTGGATTTCCCTAAAGGCATATTAATTATGGGAATAAGCGGTTGCGGAAAGAGCCTATGTTCAAAAGCGGTTTCTACAGCCTGGAATCTGCCTCTAATAAGGCTTGAACTAAATCAGGTATACGGTGGGGTTTATGGAACACCAGAAGAGGTTTTTAGAAGATCAATTAAAACTGTTGAGGCAAGCGCCCCTTGCGTGCTCTGGATAGATGAGATAGAAGCAGGTATTACCAGAGCAGGAGAAAAAACAAGCGACAGCCCGGCATCCAGAATATTTGGTTATTTTTTAACATGGATGCAGGAAAAACAGCAGCCCGTATTTATCACAGCCACAGCCAATCAAATAGACCTGCTTCCCCCAGAACTACTTAGAAAAGGCAGGTTTGATGAAATATTTTTTGTAACCCTTCCTTCAAGAGAAGAAAGAAAGGAAATTTTTAGAATTCATTTACTTAGCAGAGGAAAAGACCCTGATGTTTTTGATCTTGATTCACTCGCTAAAAATACTGAAGGACTAAGTGGATCGGAAATAGAACAGGCAGTCATTGGAGGACTCTTTGAATCATTTTCTAATAATAAAGAGTTGGATGATAGAGAGCTTATTATAGCAGCTTCCTCTATTGTTCCCCTCTCTATTACAATGAGAGAAGAAATCTCTAGCCTGGAACGCTGGGCAGCTGACAGAGCTCAAAAAGCCTCAAGATAGTTTTTTATTCCACCATCTCCTAATTATTTGTTAATTTAGTATATTAATAATCAACTATAAAAGCGCAATACTTA
>SMWS01000095.1 GCA_004356685.1 Deltaproteobacteria bacterium | reverse complement strand
CCATCCTATTTAGCCATAAAATCCATGCAGGAGAGAACCAAATTCCCTGTCAGTACTGCCACAGTTACGCGGCTATTTCTGCAAAACCTGGGATTCCGTCTGTTCAGAAGTGCATGGGATGTCACACTCAGATTGCGGGCAAAGATGAATTGTATGTGGATGGAGAGGTAAAGATTAATTTTTATTCGGAAATATCTAAATTAAGAGAGTACTGGGATAAAAAAACCCCAATGCCGTGGGTAAGGGTGCACTACCTTGCTGAGTATGTTCGTTTCAAGCATAAACCTCATATAAGAAGAGGATTTGAGTGTAAAACATGTCACGGTGAAGTTGAAAAAATGCATGTAGTTAAAAGGGTTCACAAGTTAGAGATGGGATGGTGTATTACCTGTCATGAGCAAAATGCAAAAGACGAAAAAGAACTTACAAGATTAAAGGATTGTTTGACCTGTCATTATTAGGATGGAGAGAATCGATGTCTAAACAAGATGATAAGAGTGGACTGAAAAGAAGAGATTTCTTGAAAATTGTAGGAGTAATTGGGGGTGGTGCCGCGGTTTCGGGTTGCTGGTCTGAACCTACAGATGAAATAATTCCCTACGTTATTCCTCCAGACGATATAATTCCCGGGATTCCTAACTGGTATGCCAGCACTTGTACGGAGTGCCCCGCGGGGTGCGGAGTGATGGTTAAAAACATGGACGGCCGGGCCATCAAAATAGAAGGAAATCCTAAGAGTCCAATTAATTCTGGCAGCCTGTGCGCAAGAGGCCAGGCATCTCTGCAGGGGCAGTATAATCCCGATCGTTTCAGAAGCCCTCTTTATAAAAATGAAGCTGGTGAATTAGAACCCACCAGCTGGGACGATGCCGAAAATAAATTTGTAGAAATCATAAATAAGTTAAAAGAACAGGGAAAAGCAAATAAAATTGTTTTTCTTACGGGAAGCGTCTCAGGAAGCCTGGATAGTCTTATAAATGACTTTCTTAAAGCAATTGGCGGTGGGAAGCATATTGCTTATGAGCCAGTTTCTTATGAATCTTTAAAAGAGGCAAACAGAATTACTTTTGGCATAAATAAAGTGCCTTCATACAACCTCGAAAATGCAGATTATATTATATCTTTTGGGGCTGATTTCTTAGAAACTTGGCTCTCTCCTGTCGGCTATACAAAGCAGTTTAGTAAAATGCACGGTTATGATCACGGCAAAATGGGTAAGTTTGTTTATGTGTCACCCAGGTCGTCACTTGCCGGCGCAAATGCCGATAGCTGGATACAGATTAAACCGGGCACTGAAATGACTTTAGCACTTGGTCTGGTAAAAGAAATAATTGATTCAGGACTTTCTTCTGCTTCCGGGCTTGGCCAGATACGAACTCTTGTTTCCAGGTATAATTTAGAACTCGTTTCGGTAAAAACCGATATTGCGGCTGATAAAATCAAAGAAATTGCAAAGGAATTTGCAGATTCAAAAACAGGCCTTGCTATTGGAGGCTCAGTAAGCAGCGCTTCTGATAGCTCTACTAAAACACTTGCGGCTGTTAATTTACTAAACTATGTAGCAGGCAATATTGGAAAAACGATTAATTTTAATTCTTCTCATTCAATTGGAAATGTCGCTTCATATAAAGAGATTGAATCATTAGTGCACTCAATGAGCAGTGGAGATGTCGATCTTTTAATTACTTATGATACTAACCCTGTTTATTCTCTGCCAAAAAGCCTTTGGTTTGATAGGGCTCTGCAAAAAGTGTCTCATGTAGTTTCGTTATCTTCTCAACCAAGCGAAACCACGTCTTTTGCTGAGCTGATACTTCCAGACAGCACTTCAATTGAAAAATGGGGAGACTGTTTTCCTCAGGACGGTATTTACGGCCTCATTCAGCCTGCAATGAACCCAATATATAATACAAAGCCAATAGGTGATGTGATACTTTCGGCTTCGGCAAAACTTGAGCTTTCGTCTTCAAAATTAGCTTACAAAAACTACTTGGAATATTTAAAGAATTCATGGAAAAAAATACATAGCGCTAACGAATCATTTAAGCTGTTTGATCAATTTTGGAAAGAATCACTGCAAAATGGCGGTTATTATATACAGAGAGCTGCTTCTGATGTTTCGCTTTCGCCCGAAGTATTGAGTTTAAGGTTTACAGAACCTAAGTTTGACAATGCCGCTGGTGATCTCTACTTCGTC
Organism: Deltaproteobacteria bacterium; assembly: GCA_004356685.1. Taxonomy (GTDB): domain Bacteria; phylum Desulfobacterota_D; class UBA1144; order Nemesobacterales; family N074bin48; genus N074bin48. Next base: position 21,068 of record SMWS01000095.1, on the reverse strand, counting down.
ACCTACCCATCAATTAGCCTGTTTGACGGCAGGGGTGCAAACAAACCATGGCTGCAGGAGCTTCCAGAGCCACTTACCACCTCGGTTTGGGATTCATGGGCCGAAGTTCACCCCGATACTGCTTCACAACTTGGTATTAGTGAAGGCGATTATATAAACATAGAAACTCCAAAAGGGATTATTAAAACACAGGCTTTTGTTTTTAAAGGTATCAGGCCCGATACCATTGCCGTAGCAATGGGGCAGGGGCATACCCAAATAGGACAGTTTGGAAATGACAGGGGAGTCAATGTATTAGACATCCTGCCAAATAAAAAAGACGAACTTTCAGGCGCCTTTGCGTGGTTATCCACCAAGGTCAATGTTTCAAAGTCCGGAGAGAGCGCAAAGTTAACTAAGATACAGATGACTTTTTCTCAGGAAGACAGACACATCGCTCAATCTATTACACTCAAAGAACTGCAACACTCCGGTGGTCATAACGGTAATGGGCACGGCAAATCCGGGGGGCATCATGAACAACTGGATATGTATCCAAAAAGAGAGTATCAGGAAAACAAATGGGGAATGTCAATAGACCTGACCAAGTGTGTTGGCTGCGGTTCGTGCGTTACGGCCTGTAATGCTGAAAACAACGTGTCATTTGTAGGAAAAGATCAGGTTTCTCGCGGAAGATATATGGGTTGGATAAGGATCGAAAGATTCTTTGACGATGGCAAAGAATTTAAAACAAAGTTTATTCCAATGCTCTGTCAGCACTGTGATAATGCTCCCTGTGAGCCTGTGTGTCCTGTCTATGCTACATACAACAACTATGAAGGACTCAATGTAATGGTTTATAACCGCTGCGTTGGGACAAGATATTGTTCTAATAACTGTTCATACAAGGTAAGAAGGTTTAACTGGTATGACTATGAACTCCCAGAGCCCCTACCTATGCAGCTAAATCCCGATGTCACGGTTCGTGAAAAAGGGATAATGGAAAAATGCACATTTTGTTCTCAGAGAATTATAGCGGCAAAGGATAAAGCAAGGGATGAAAACAGGAAAATTGTGGACGGAGATGTCAAGCCTGCATGTGTTCAAACCTGTCCCGCAGAAGCACTTAAGTTTGGCAATATGAAAGATCACAGCAGTGAAGTATATGCCAAATCAAACGACGCCAGAAGTTATTTTGTGTTAGAAGAACTAAATACGATGCCATCTATTACTTACCTTAAAAAAGTTGAGCGGGATAACGCATAATGAGCAATCAGTCTGCTCCTCTTACCTACTCTAGGGTCAATGATGACATAATTAGAATGCTCGAGAAGCCTTCTCTGAAATGGCTTGCGCTCTTTGTATTCGATCTTTCGGTTTTAGGAATTGGTGCAATGTGTTTTATATATCAGGTCTATACAGGACTTGGTGTTGCAGGATACAGCCACCCGGTATTTTGGGGTGTTTATATTACAAATTTTGTATTCTGGGTTGGTATAGCTCACTCGGGAACTTTGATTTCTGCAATACTGTTTTTGTTTAGAGCACGGTTCAGGATGTCTATTTACAGGATATCAGAGGCAATGACTGTTTTTGCAGTAATGACAGCAGGGCTCTTTCCTATCATTCACCTTGGAAGACCGTGGAACTTTTACTGGCTGCTTCCATACCCAAACCAAAGAGAACTGTGGATTAATTTTAAATCACCTCTTATCTGGGACGTATTTGCTGTAAGTACATATGCGACAGTCAGCATACTATTTTTCTATGTAGGCATGATACCCGATTTAGCCGCAATCAGAGATAGAGTAGTAGAAAAACCCAGAAAATTTATTTACTCAATACTGTCACTGGGCTGGAAAGGATCTAACTGGGAATGGATGCACTACACTAGAGCCTATCTTTACTTTGCTGCATTTGCGGCTCCTCTTGTAATTTCGGTGCATAGTGTTGTTTCGTGGGATTTTGCTATGGCAAACACGCCCGGATGGCATACAACCATCTTTCCTCCATATTTTGTAGCCGGCGCTATATTTTCAGGTTTGGGACTGGTTATAACGCTTTGTGTTCCGATAAGAAAAATATTTCACTTAGAAGACTATATTACTGTAGACAATTTTGAGGGTATGGCAAAGCTTATTATGCTTACTTCGGGAATAATAGGTTATGCATATGCCGCCGAATTTTTTATGGCCTGGTATAGCGGGAATCCTCATGAATGGGGTCAGTTTGTGTACAGAGCAACCGGTGATTATGCGCTGTTTTACTGGATTATGGTTGTTTGTAATGTGATAATACCAATATCACTATGGTTTAAGAAAGTAAGAACTAATATTAAAGCACTGTTTGTAATCTCGCTTTTTATAAATATAGGGATGTGGTTTGAGAGGTTTAATATTATCGTAATTTCTCTTTCACATGAATTTGATCCGGGAAACTGGGGGGTTTATAAACCATCTTTAATTGAGATTGGAATTACGGCAGGCAGTTTTGCATGGTTTTTCATGTTTTTCCTCTTGTTTATAAAAACACTCCCTGCTATTTCTATAGCAGAGATGAAAGAAATATTACCGGTTCCTAGAAAGGGGGCTAAACAGTAATGAAAAAAAATCAGGGAGTAGTCGGTGTTTATTCATATGTAGACTCAGTTTTAGAGGCTATTAGAAGACTCAAAAATGCTGGTCATGAAAAAAGGGATATCAGGGTATTTTCTCCCACACCTATTCATGAGATTGAAGAAGCACTTATAGAAGAAGAAAGCATAGTCAGGTTTTTTACTCTCGCAGGGGCTACGCTTGGCTGCATTTGCGGTATTGGTATAACTGTTTTAACTTCAGCGGACTGGCCAATTTATGTTAGCGCTAAGCCTATTGTTTCTATACCCCCTTTTATGATTATTGTATTTGAAATGACGGTTCTTATGGGAGCGTTATCAACACTTATAGGTTTGGTTGTAAATGCGAGAATCAGAAGAAACGCACCGGTAAGTCTCTATGACCCAAGATTTTCAGATGATAAGTTTGGCCTTGCCGTAGTATGTGAAAAAGACAGGGTAAGAGATGTTGAAAAAATTATGAATGATACAGAGGCTGAAGAAGTGAAATTTGAAGGGCTGCACTAGCCGCTGAGATATAATAACTTATTGGAGGAAATAAGTTTTGTTTGGAAAGATAAATGTTTTAATTTTAACTACACTGATCATTTTTATTTCAGCTTCTATGCAAGTGTTTGGATTTCCATGGAATTATGATATGTGGAAGCAAAAATCAATTAAGCCATACGAAATGCCTATGTCTTATCCCAAGGGAACTGTAACAATCGATGGTAAAACAAACCCTATTGAAAGAGAAAAAATGGAAGCTATCACTTCGAACCAGCTTGATTCTTCTAAATTAGATATAAAGAAAGGTAAAGAATTATTTATGATTAATTGTGCCGTTTGCCATGGTGAAAAAGCCGATGGCAACGGACCTATAATTAAAAAGGGGTTCTACCCGGTTAATTTAAAGACTCAGGGTGTAAAGGATAGGAAAGATGGATATATATTTGCATATATTAGATATGGCGGAAAAGTTATGATGCCAAGTTATAGAGAAAATTTATCGGAAGAGCAAGCATGGCAGGTTGTTAATTATATTAGGCATATTCAAAATCAATCTGACTAGGATGGAGTATCAGGACTGAAATGGACGATTCAATAAGAGACGAAATAATATCAAAAAGACCAAATATTTCTCCAATATTATGGCTAGCTTTTGGAACAGTGCTTGTTATCGCAATATTTGTTTTTATTGTATATGGTAGTAAGCAACAATATTCTCATCATGTATGGCAGATATTTCTTGTCAATTTTGTATTTTGGACAGGACTTTCTCAGGCCGGAATTGTCTTTTCCTGTATTCTTAGATTAACACAGGCGCGCTGGGGCAGACCAATGCTCCGAATCAGTGAATCTATTGGTGCGTTTTTACCGATTTGTTTTATATTACTATTAGTTCTGCTTTTTATTGGCAAAGGTGAAATCCTGCCATATATACAAAATCCTTACCCTTATGCTGCCAAAGATATATGGCTTAGTCCGGGTTTTCTTATTGGGCGTCATTTGCTTGGTTTTGGACTGCTATTTTTGCTTAGCATGTATTACTTGTATTATTCTTTAAGACAGGATCTGGGTGGCATGGGAGAAAAACTAACAGGTTTTGCAGGCTGGATTGCCCAGGGGTGGAAAGGTGAAGAAGAGCGAAGTGAGATATGGAATATACTTACTAAGCTTGCTCCTGCTATTGCAATTGTATATGCGATTGTTCTTAGTTTTATAGCCTGGGATTTTATGATGTCTTTAGATCCGCACTGGTTCAGTACTCTTTTTGGCCCGTATTATTTTATGGCAAGCATACTGGCTGCAGTTGGAATGATAATTATATTATCTTCTTATTTAAGAAAGCATTTAAGTCTGGGTGATTATATTACAGACTATCAGTTTTTTGATATTAGCAAGATAATGCTTGGGCTTACGATGTTCTGGGTTTATCTTGCTTTTTCACAGTTTCTAGTAATATGGTATGCAAATATGCCCGAGGAGACTGGCTTTGTAATAGTAAGAATGCAAATAGAGCCTTTTAAAACACTGTCCTGGGTAGTGCTGTCCTGCTGTTTTTTCTTTCCATTTGTTTCTCTTATTCCTAGGACTACTAAAGTAGTAAATCAGTTAACAATATTTATTGCAGTGGTTTCACTCTCGGGTCTATGGCTGGAAAAATATGTTTTAATCGTACCTTCAATTTCAGACGGTATACATTTTGGCTTTATAGAAGTGTTGATAACAGCTGGTTTTGCATCCGGATTTGTACTGACATTTCTTTATTTTATAAAATCTTTCCCAATAATGCCTGTAGGCGATCCTCTTTTTGGAGGCAAGTCTGGAGACGGCCACGGAGGCCACTAATATGGATAGATTAACGGATTTTATTACACAGATTGTATGTGGTGCGCTAATATTGGGTATTCTAGGATTTATAGGAACCCTGGTTGCTATCTCACTATTTGGACCACAACTGCCCAAATTACTACAGGGTCTTCCCTGGTAAATTCTTTGTTATTTTTGAAATAATCAACAAAAGAGTTGTATATTTCTTAACAAAGTATTAAAATTCCAAATAATATGTTAATTAGAAATATTGTTTTATTTGAAATAATTCCTTCTAATTAATTTTAGCTTAAAGTTTTAAATATTTAAGGAGAGAAGTAGGGATGGAGAATTATTATGTCTAAAGAAGCAGAGATAAAATTTACTATAAAACTCGATCATGCCAAAGTGCCAGAACAAATCTTTTGGGAAGCCAGTGATTCAGATTTCGAAGGTAAAAAGCCTTGTGATTCTATTATGATATCAATGTGGGATAAGGAGGCTAAAAACACAATGAGCATTGATCTTTGGACAAATAATATGGAAATAGGGGAAATGGATGCACATTTTTATTTTACTTTTATGAAAATGGCGGAGACTTATTATAAATCTACAAAAAATAAAGAGCTTTCCGATATGATTGCCCACTTTGCACAGGATTTTGCAAAAAAAATCGAAGAAAATGCTAAGTTAGATCAATAATATTAAATAACTTTTTTTTAAAATTAACTAACCAAATACCATTGGAGGGAAAATGCCAGCCAAGAAGCAGAGTGCTAGAAAGAAAACAACTAACCAGAAAAAATCAAAATATAATTTTAAAAATATTCTATTTGAAAAAAAGAGAAAAGTAGCCTATGTAACTATCAATCGTCCTGAAGTTAGAAATGCCCTTAATTCGGAGACCAGAGAAGAGCTTGCTGCTGCCTTAGAGGATGCATGGTTAGATGATAAAATTGGAGTCATTGTTCTAACGGGTGCAGGAGGCAAAGCCTTTTCTGCCGGTGGAGATCTTTCCTGGATAGTAGATCCCAAGAAAAAGGTTGATGCTCGTTATATGCAGGTTCATTACAGGCTTGCAACTGCAATGAGAAACTGTGGTAAACCCATAATAGCGAGGGTTGATGGATACTGTATAGGTGGTGGAAATGAGCTTAATATGCTTTGTGATTTAACAATTGCCTCGGAAAATTCTATTTTTGCCCAGGCCGGGCCCTTAGTTGGCAGCGCACCTATTTGGTATGGGATACAGCAGCTGCAGCACTCAGTAGGGGATAAGAAGACAAGGGAAATAGTTTATTTATGTAATCGTTATACAGCGAAAGAAGCCATGGAAATGGGGTGGATAAACAAAGTAGTACCAAAAGAGGATTTGGATAAAGAAGTTTCTGCATGGTGTACTAGGCTTCTGGAAATGAGTCCACAGTCTCTGCGTATTGCCAAATTACAGATCAACTATAATTCAGATATGTCTCACTCTCAGGTTTCTCACGGTCTGGAACTAGCGCGGTTTTTTATGAAAGCACCGGAGATGGTTGAAGGCGCATCGGCATTTTTAGAAAAGAGAAAACCTGATTTCTGGAAAGTGAAATAATTTCCATTCATGAGGTCGAGGGTTCGATTCCCCTCATCTCCATTAATAATTAGCTAATGATTCAAGGTAGTTACACTTCCTCCTCTGAAAATAAATATCACCAAAGCTGAAAGATGTGTCCAAATAGGTGTCCATTTAGTATCATTTTGTATGATTTTGCACTGTTTTAGATGTGTTTACAAAGCCAATGAAAATATTATGATATAATGTTAATTATGAATAGAAATAGGAATTGTATCTTACTATATTCAGCACTTCTTATTATTGTTTTATCGTATGGGTGTTACAAGGTTGGTCCGAATTATTCCCCTCCAGAAACAAAAATGCCCGATGAATGGTATGAAGCGATAACTTATGGACTTAATGAAGGAAAAGCAAATCTTCAGACATGGTGGATAGTTTTCAACGACCCTGTACTGAATGATTTAATAAAGCGGGCACGCGTGGGCAACTATGATGTAAAACAGGCAGTAGCACGAGTTAGTCAAGCGCGGGCTCAACTTAATTTCGCTAAAGGTGAATATGTACCTTTTATCGAGGGCTCGGGTTCTTTAGAGAGGAGTCGGACAAGTGAGGGAATCGTAGAAGATCCGAGTTTTATTCCTCCGCCTGAAACAAGAACCGATACTATTATAGATCTCGGTGGAGGTGCTTCGTGGGAACTTGACTTATGGGGAAGGATCGCCAGATCCGTTGAATCCGCTGAGGCCAGTTATGAAGCTTCTATAGAGGACTATCGAGATGTACTCGTGGTGTTGTTTTCTGATGTAGCTTCGAATTATGTATCAGTTCGAACGCTTCAGGATCGAATTAAATTGGCTCAGAGCAACGTTGAACTCCAGAAAAAAACCCTTCAACTCACAAGGGATCGATTTAAGGCAGGTATTTCACCACTGCTTGATGTCCGCCAGGCTGAGCTAAACCTTTCAACGACAGAATCAACCATACCAACTTTGCAGTTTCAATTGGATCAAGCAATAAATCGCATAGGCGTATTGCTGGGTGAATACCCCAGCGCACTTCAAGCTGAACTAACCAAGCTGGCACAAATTCCGGCACCGCCGGATGATATTGCGATAGGGCTTCCGGCTGAACTCTTACGCCAGAGACCGGATGTTCGTCAGGCCGAGCGTGAGATTGCCGCACAGACAGCTCAGATTGGTGTGGCCACTGCAGAATTATATCCTCAATTTTCTATCTTTGGGACATTAGGACTTGAAGCTGTTGACTCTGTAACATTCTTCAAAGGATCGAACGTTATTTTTGAATTCGGTCCACAATTTAGCTGGAGAATCTTTGAGGGAGGACGCTTGCGTAGCAATATTAAGATACAAGAGGCTGTAACGGAAGAACTTTTATATAATTATGAAAACACTGTTCTAACTGCTCTCGAAGAAGTAGAGAACTCGATGGTAGCCTATGTTCAAGAAACAGATCGTAAAGAAAGCTTAGAACGCTCCGTCACAGCAGCCGGGAGTGCCGTCGATCTAGTTGAAACACTTTACACAACAGGTCTAACCGATTTCCAAAACGTTCTTGATACCCAGAGATCATTATTTCAGCAGCAGGACCAGCTTGCAGACAGCAAGGGAAATATAGTACAAAATCTAATCAGTCTTTATAAAGCATTAGGTGGTGGATGGTCGCCTGAACCTGAAAACGAAATATTCACCTATAAGAAATTAGAAGCGACTCAATCCGATTATATCCGAGAGGAGGATAAGAAGTTAACCTCGGAAAAGTCTAATGGAATTGATGTTAGAAAAACACAGAACGAGCTTAAATAAAGTAATATGGTAGTATAAACTGAGCACGTAAAAATTAAAATGTTTGAAAATATTCCAGTCGAAATATCTTACGGCGGCGTATACATACCGCCCTTGTTTTTCGTAGTGCTCTTTGGAGTAATCAGCGCATATTTTATTACTGCAATACTCAACAGAACTGGTCTCAGCAGATATTTCTGGCATCCGCCTCTGGTGTTTGTTGTACTGGCTCTGCTTATGAGTTCACTTATTGGTCTTATAATCTTTTCACCATAGGATACTATAAATGGAAACACCAAAGCTAAGTACGCGTTTAATAGTTACTGGAACCCTAATAGTTCTGGCGGTAGTTGTTACCACTCTACTTTACTACCGCTCTGTAAATAGACCCTGGACCAGGGATGGTCAGGTGCGTGCTAAAATAATCGAAATAGCCAGTCAGGTTAGTGGTCAAGTGATTAAGGTCGCTGTAATAGATAATCAGAGGGTAAAGAAAGGTGATCTGCTTTTTCAAATTGATCCCAAAGACTATGAACTGCAAGTTAAGGATGCAGAAGCTGTCATAGAACAACGTGAGGCTCAGCTTAAATTAGCAGAATCGGAAAAAGACAGAATACTTGAAGCTTTAAAAACGAATGCAGTATCAAGGGCACTTGCTGACAAGGCGGTTGCGAGTGTGAATGTTGCACGAGCCAATCTAAATCGCAGCAAGATTAGCCTTGAGACCGCTAAACTTAAGTTAAGCTGGACTTCAATATATGCACCGGGTGATGGTTATGTTACAAATCTGGAATTGAAAGAGGGAGACTATTCTAATACAGGTTCAGCAATACTCGCATTTGTTGATAGTAATTCATATTGGGTTTATGGTTATTTTAAGGAGACCCAGTTAAAGCACATAAAACCCGGTGACAGAGCCGTAGTTACTCTGATGAGTCATCGCGACAAGCCTATAGAGGGAGTTGTTAATAGCATTGGAAGAGCAATTTCTACACCTGGTACAGCTAATATATCAGAACTGGTTCCTGAGATTTCAGCTACTTTTGACTGGGTTCGACTGGCTCAACGCGTGCCAGTTCGTATAGAATTGAAGAAAGTGCCGGAAGGGGTTGATCTTATAGTAGGTACAACAGCTTCTGTTGCTGTTATTCCCGACAAGTCAAATTGATACAATTATATTGCACTTCGTTCTCAAGTATGTCTAATAGTAGTACAAGCCAATTCCACTATTAGGCATCGTTACCGACTTCATGATTAGGACAATTGAGTGATTCAAAACGCGATGGCGCAAATAAAATTTACTTTATCTAAGGGTATTAAAGGCATTTTGGAAAAGCTGGATCCATTAAGTGCACAGCTTGCCATCAAGACCTGCTTTGCCATTGTCATAGGTCAAGCCATAGCACTGTGGCTTGGCTGGAGCGCGACAATTGTTGCTATCACTGTACTGATGCTCCAAACTCGATATCTGGGAAGCACCTTAGACAAGAGTATTTTGCGCCTTGCTGGTGGGATGGGTGGGGCGGTTGTTGCGCTGGTTGTAATGGCACTTTTTCCTCAGGATCGATTTTTATTTATCGGAACTATTGCACTATTGATTATCATTGGGATCTACATACAGCAAGGCAGCCGTTATCCATATGCATGGCTTTTTGGAAGTGTATCATTAGCAATTGTGGCTTTTTTAAATATCTTTGAACAAAATCCATATGGAACATTCGAGTTTGCTATCTTGTGGGCATCGAGCATGGCATTAGGGATCGTGGTGCTTCTTCTTGTCCATGGCATACTCTGGCCAAACCCTGCTGGTAAGGACTTTGAAAAAGGAATGAAATCTGTTTTGGAAAATAGTAGAGAACTTTTTTCATTTAAGGTTAGAGCCATTTTTGAAGATAGACCCTATGTGCAAGAGACCACTACGATTGAGAAAGGATTGATTATGTTACTTCCAAAACTACGCACAACCCTGGCAACAGCTACGCTTGATACGGGACGATTCCACAATTATCAGCAACAGTACAACAGCTTGCTTGACCAGTTGGGAACGCTTGTCAAATTGATTGTTGCCTTTGGCGAAACTATAAGTGTATGTCGCGAGTCTTCGTTATTGAAATCGACCCTTGCTGAGTCCTACTCCTTTCGTCACGAAGTTAATACTCTTGAAAATATGCTAGATGAACTTGTTGAAGCTCTAACTCGGGATCGTAACAGAACGGCAAATCCTGCGGCTACAGCTTACCGAAATGAGATAGATGAAAAAATTAAGTTGCTTGTAGGGGATTTAAAATCGCATATTCATAACGTTAAGGAACTCTCTGTTCTTGCCGCTATGATATCTGAGTTCAAGAAACTGGCATATCATATCGTGAACTTCCATGAATTTCTGGCTAGTGTGGAAAATAAAAAAATAAAGGAGTCACCAAAAGCTTCTCCTCAAGCACTACCGGAATTACAAACCTCGTTCAGTCTGAAAAGCCTGCGTTTTAGAAAAGCAGCTCTTGGCGGAATTGTAGTGGTGATGGCCTGTACTCTCTGGATTACTACTAATTGGCCCTACCCATTTAAAATGATAGCGTTCGCCTTGGTACCTATGTTAATAAATGCGATGGTTCCGTGGTTACCCCCTAGGCCACTTCTCAAAAGCCTGGTTTTTGGAAGCATCGTTGGGTTTGTTCTCTATTTTAAAATTATGCCACTTTTAGACGGATATATGCAACTCGCACCCGTGCTCATAATTGTTTTTTTTCCATTTTGTTATTTTATGAACAGCCCTAGACCGACAACAGCCGCTATAAGTATGTTTAGCGGATTATGGGTTATCGAGCTAATATCCGTGTCTCAGTCCCAATCCTATTCCTTTACAGATTTTATGAATAATTTCATAGGAATCAGCGGAGGCTTTGGATTGGCCTTCGTGACACTTGCAATATTCTCCCCTCATGTACCGGAAAAAGAATTCAGAAAGCAACTTGCATTGTTCTTTGGGACATGTGAGAAGATCATAAAAGAACTAGAAGAACATAAACCGTGGACACCTGATGGAAAATCTATTCTAATATCAAGAAATAAGGAATTAATAGATCATATAAAATTGTGTGTTCTGTGGAGTACTATGTTGAATTACGACCGGGTAGCCTCTAATGACAAGAATAAGGTAGATTCACTTTTGGCAGCGATTGAGTTGCTAGCGTTTAGGTTGGATTTATTAGAGCACGCGCGTGGAGACTTCAAGGATGAATCTTTGATCTTGTCTCTTAAAGACAAAGCCAAGGAGCTTCATCAAGCTGGTATTGAAACATTTTCATCATTTAAAAACTCAATTTCAAAAGGAGAACATGTACCAGAATTGCCCGATATCTCAAATTTGAAAAATAATATACGTGCAGATTTAGAAGAGTTAAGGGAGCAAGCAAAGGCTGATGAGAATGTAAGGGAACTAGCCGGTCAGGTTATGGTTGTTCTTGGATTCTACCCGGCTTTGACTGAATCCCTTCGCGAGTGCCGTCGGACCGTCAACGCACTGGATTGGAAAGCCTGGGATCAGGCATATTTTTGATCAATTCGGGTATTAAACACCATCACACTCACACTCAATAATTTAACTTATAATGAAATTTGTTTGATTTCTTCTCCTCTGGGATTCCAATATCCTTTTATTTAATGATTGGATTTATTTGTGTAAAAAAAGCCTGTTCAGATTGACATTGAACAAAAAAATCAATACAATAAAATAATTATTAGTTCCATACCATGTCTCATCATAGGCTAATATTAATCTATTTCGTTCGATACTTCTTTGAAATTGCATGGAAAGTAAACCATGTAATATTTATACTTTTGATTATGTTTATTCTTGGTGCCCTTGTTATTTCAAAAGTAGAGGGAATAGGTGTAGCCAACTCAATTTATTTCACATTTATAACCGGTTTTACTATTGGTTATGGTGATATTACGCCAAATACTATAATTGGTAAGGTGATTAGCCTAATAATTGGTATTACTGGAATCATCTTTACCGGAATAGTTGTTGCTATATCTGTAAGAGCACTTTCCAAAGCATTCGAGCACGAATATAAAAAATAAACTGTATTTATCATTGTATTTGCGAAAAATTCCTAAACGGATTAAGTCAAACTAGCACCTTCGAATTTTACTGTTTGATTGAGGAGGGATTTCGTTTATGGACCATTTAGCTTTTGGGTTAATTGCTGCATTTGTTGTCTTATATGGAGTCGTATCAAAAAGACTTCAAAGCACAATTATCTCTGACCCTATGGTTTTTGTGATATTCGGATTTTTTCTGAGTAGTAGTGTAACTGGATTGATAGCTGGGAAAGACCATATACTTATAAATATAGTTGCCACTCTGGCGCTCATTCTTATTTTGTTTTCCGATGCATCTCGAATAAACCTGGGTTTATTTAAGACCGAGCAAGACCTTCCAAAACGCCTACTAGGTGTTGGGTTACCCTTAACAATCTTTTTGGGTGTGTTTATGGGAGTAATGATCTTCACAGAATTACCCCTTTGGCAGGCAGCAATTTTAGCAACTATACTTGCCCCAACCGATGCGGCACTGGCACAGGCGGTAATCAACTCAGAGCGAGTGCCTGGACGGATACGTCAGGCTTTGAATGTAGAGAGTGGCCTGAATGACGGTATTTGTTTTCCGATTTTGCTCTTGTTCATTTCTCTAGCTGCAGCAAGTGAAGTAAACCACCCGGCATCATACTGGATTCACTTCATTGTGTTTCAGTTGATCCTGGGACCTATCGTTGGGATCATTATTGGCTATGTTGGGGGAAAACTTGTTTTATGGGCCGTAAACAAAGACTGGATGTCGGGTAATTTTCAGCGTCTTTCCGTCTTAGGTTTGTCCGTAATGGCATATTTCTTTGCCGATCTGGTTGGAGGGAATGGATTCATGTCAGCTTTTTTTGCCGGGCTAATTTTTGGCAATGTAGCCCGTCAAGTATCTAGCCCAATCTATGACTTCGGCGAGGCAGAAGGAGAACTGTTTATACTGCTAACATTTATGCTCTTCGGTGCGATTATGTTGCCTGAAACTATTGGGAATATAAGTTGGCGTTATATTCTTTACGCTCTTGTGAGCTTAACCTTAGTTCGTATGATTCCTGTTGCAATCAGCCTGATACGTAAAGGTTTATCAACTCCTTCCATACTCTACATAGGATGGTTTGGACCTCGCGGGGCAGCCTCAATTCTCTATGTACTTTTAGTGGTAGATAAGCATGATTTCAGTGGGGGGGATATAATCTTTAATGTAACAGTTACTACCGTGTTATTAAGTATTTTTCTGCATGGATTGACAGCAGTGCCGGGTGCCAATGTCTACGCATCTGCTATTGATGCCATATCTGATAAGAAAAAAGATGCTGAGATAAAACAAGTATCTCAGTTACCAACCCGCAGGTCTCACAAGAATCACAAGAAGGGATGATAACGGAATGCTTATCATGCAACAACTCATCGTTTGCTCTGCACGCGAGATTAATTCGAACTGAACTCGAAACCAATTCCCACGAGCGGTCCCCTTACAGTAACCTTGATATCTGCCTCTTTTTTGTAGTGGACGTGGAGATACCGGTACCCTGCAAATACGTGGGAGGAAACACCCCGTATCTTGAAGCGGTAGCCGACTAGGCCCATTCCATTGTAGGTTTGTTCCACGTTGTCCACGTCAAAGCCACCGTAATCGCCCTCTATGCGGAGGTGCCAGCGCTCAGTCAGATCCCACAAGGTATTAAGTCCTATAACGGGTGTGATGAATGTGATACCCAGTTTAACTTTCCGGTCGGGAGGATCGATTTTTATTGGAAAATCATCAATCAGCCAGCGGGCACCAACAAACGGCTCTACGGTCACTGTGGGGGAATTGTGATTCTTTCCCAGATGCCACCTGCCGACCTCGTAGGTCACGCCGAAATCTGCGAGAAATGCTTCATCTTTGATGGTGACCTTGTGCTTTTGGAGCGGACCCTGGACGGTCTCGGTATCCTTCAGAAACACTACGATCGGCGAGAAGTAAGCACCAATCCTTCCCTTTCGTAACTCAAAGTCCATCATCGCGCCGAATTGCAGGTCATCCAGGAGCGTTCCGAGATCTATAGGCAAATCTTCTGAGATAGGTCCGAGCTCGATGTCGACAGGGAGTTCCGGGGCCCATCCGTATATATTGAATGTGAACCGCCAGGGAGCTTCCCGCCAATCCGTCGATTCTTGTGCCACGGATAGCGGTGCAGAAATTACTACAAGCATTAGTGCAAAAATAAACAGAACGGTAAATTCCGATAATCTCATTGTTTTCTCTCCTCCTTATGCTGGCACGACTTCTTCTACAGCAACCCTCTCTAGCCGGAGGAATAAAGCTTGAATGGTTACGTTGTCATCATTCAAGCAATTCAGCTCGCCTGGTCGGCAGGTCTTGTTGAACCGTGTATCCGGGGTTCTCGGATAATGGAGCACCTACTTCACCGGTTGCGTCGACGGAAATTTCCATGTGCCGTCAAGAATTTCCTTATGCGGTTGATAGAGCCTGACGATGTAGTTCCAGCCGTCCATGATCGGTAGATAGTTGGACTGCTTAGGATCACCGTCGAAATGAATAGTGATGCTTCCATCCTTGTTCTTGACCCCGGTGATGTTGTTGATCGAGTATGCGTTGTATTTGTTCTCTTCAAAGAATCCCTTGGCGTTGTAGAGGCTGATGGACCAGAACCCGTCCACGGGTACGTCTTTTACGGTAAGTGTATAAGGAGTCTTTCCGTCGTTATTCTCTGGTACAACGTTGAGGTAGGTGGCATCCTTTGCCGGATTCCCGCCCCAGCCGAATGCCGCACCTATCAAATGTGCGATGGGATCTACTTCTTCCTTAGTGCCAAAACACTTACTACTATCTGTTATCGTCGCGGCTAATACATTGATGGCGTCGCGCAGGCGATCCTGGGACTTCTGGTCCCAATTGGGGATTTCGAACGTGCCGGCCGACGCCTGCTCGACCTTGATCTGGTCCTGGATGGCGGTGGCCTTCTTGATATCCTCCGGATCGTTCGAATTGACAAACGTACGGATAATAACTGCCATATAGCGGGTCCCAATCTTAGCTTGGGTTAGGGTGTACTTGCCGGGCTTATATTCGACGGGAATCGGGACATATTCATCCTGGTTGACCACCATCATGGATTGAAAGCGATCACCCGTATCCGGTTTGGTGATTGTGACTGGACTGGTCAGGTCGAATACCGCGAAGGAATACAAGGTGTCCCGGTTCATCCGGATCACTTTTTGCTGATCAATGGGAGTCGGCTTCCGGATGTTATAGAACTTACCTAAATCTCCCAGATCGACGTAGCTCTTGAAATACTTGTCGCTCTCGGCACGGACAAAGGTATCCCAGGTAACGGGTATGGTGTCCGCTGTTGCTACCGATTCAAGGGTTTTGTCGGCATGGCTTGTTGAGCCAAGGCCGGCGGAGCTGTGATAGCGAAATGCATCGCAAAAATTGCTGCAAGTAATGTCTTCATTTTTTAATCCCCCTTATTTATTAGTTATTCTATTCCCTTCTATAACAATTAATTACTTAGGCACTAGACTAATAAAAATGGTAAACTAGAACAAAGTGCATGTAAAGTATAGCAAATTAAGTCATTATAAGAAAAAAATTTATAAGGTGTTTTAGCGAAGATTTAACAGCAGTTTAGATAACAGAAATAACTAGTTTAAATAGAAATACTGTAAACCGTTATATGAATCTTATTAGAGAAAAAATAGCAAACCTTTGTGAACAGGAATCTCCATTTAGTAGAGAAGTGGAAGTATTAGAATTAAATTAACTTTTATATAAAATATTATTCTAACTATAAAAATGATGAATAATTTCAAATTATTAAAATCATGTCAAAACAGGTTAGTTGGAATTACATTGTTTACAATATTGGCAATAATCTCCTCTGGTTGTAGCAAATTAGGTTCATATTCAATTAAGGCTGGGAGAGGGGCTTATAATGAAGCAATTAATTATACTGACGCCCAGCAAACTCTAATGACGATTGTTAGACATCGATATGGTGAAAAATCAACAATATTAGCAGTTACCAGTGTGACAGCAAATGTATCTGTAACTAGTAAGGTAGGTTTTAACATTGGTATCGGTTCCAAAGAAAATTTTGAAGGTAATCTCGTTCCATTAAGCGGTGGTGTTGTGTATGAGGAAAACCCCACCATTACTTATGCTCCTGTACAGGGAAGAGAATATATCAGAAAATTGCTTTCACCTATTCCAATTGAATTACTTGCGTTAACGATTAGTTCTGAATTATCGCCTGAAGAAATGGGAAAACTAATAATTTTTCTTATAAGTCGAGTTAATGATATAAAAAATCCTGCATTTCTTTCGGCAAAAAATTCTTTATCTGACCCCCGCTTTCTAAGATATGTGGATCTAACTGTATTATTGGTGAGTAGTGGCAATTTATTTTTCATTTCTTCACAGGACATTCCCAACAAATACGCTTTTGTAATAACAGATTACAAATCATCAGTTGACGAAGTACAAGAATTTTTAAATATATTAGGAATATCTAAACAAATTAAAATGTTTGAAGATATTGTTTTACCTATAAATTTTGCGATTCATAAATCCGATTCTCCCGGAATTTCCTTAAAAACTAGATCTATATGGGATTTGGTCCAGATTTTAGGATCTACAATTCAATTACCTGAGGATAATGAATTATCAGAAAATGCTATTAAATATCCACCACCTGGTTTACCAACAATGAATCTTAAAATATTAAGTTCGAAACAGAAACCAATTAATGCTGCCGTTCAGATTAATTATAATAGAAATTGGTATTATATTGATAGAAATGATAAACAAACTAAAACCGCATTTAGAATTCTTCAAGAATTTTGGGGAGTAATGATTGCAGATGCCTCAAAGGGTTCTTTAATGGCACCGGTATTAACAGTACCTGTGAATTAAAAATATAAGAAATTTAAGAACTACAAATATTCTTTAATATTTTATTAAAATCTTTCTTAAACTATGTCCAAAATATACTTTATTAAACACTCGGCTATATTAAATTTACTTGGTAAAGGCAGTAATATTTTTAGTCGGTTATATAATTATATATTTTCTAGTTGAAAATGTTTTGAAACCCAAGTTAATGGGAAAAGAATTTAACATTTTCATTCTTATGATATTTATTTCCCTTCTGTTTTGGAGTTGGGTGCTTGGAGCAACCGGAGTTATATTAGCAATTCCCTTAACCATAATGATCAAGAAATCATTGGAAGTAATTTCACACAAACGAGCGGAAAAATTGTCCTAGAAGAGTAATTAATATGTTAATAATAAATTAACTTATAATTATAAACGAATTATTTAGTTAATTTTTCCCCCAATATAATTACAATGGTTGGTAATAGAAAAAAATAAAATCAAATGATTAAATGAAAGATCTTGATTACTTCTTAAAAATCAAATTGATTTAAATAAGAATAGTTATACCGAGCAAAAAATTACAAATCATAATCCCATCCGGGATTTTTTAAATTATTTAAGTTTGAATATTCATATTGAATCAGTATTACTATTTCATTGATTATAATTTATATTAGGGTGCCATTTTAACCATTTCTTGTCAGGTTTTTCATGAAGATCAAAGACCGCACCATCAGAAACTACTTTACCAATATCTTTCTGAGGTGTTGCGAAAGCGACCCCGCCTTTAATTATTGAAGTCAAGGATTCGGTTTTAGCTTTAACTCCAAACAGATAAAAATCAAGACCAATACCACTTACATTCCAGAACTTTGAATTATCACGAACCAACGCTGAATATTTTTTATTTATAACTAAATTTATTTCAACATTTTCAGCATTATCGGCAAGTTTATGTCCAACAACTTTACCCACTTCAATCTGCTTATAATAAACCGGTACACCGATGTTTACAGAGCCAAGCCTTTTTGAAAGCAATGTAATATTTAAATTTTCTTCATCACTAACTACCACTGGCTGCCCATCTGATTTTTCAAAATTCACAAATACCGGTTCTTTCTCCAAACCTATGAACTGATCTGATTCGGTCCCTTCGCCAGGTAGTACTTCAATATATTTAAATATAATAGCACCCACATTTTTAATGCCGCCTAATCCAATCTCGGGTTCTGCAATCCAGAATTTTGAGCCGGATTTTGCTATTTTATCTGCTCCTTTGTATAATCTGACTTTTACGATTATTTTATCCAGGTTCTCACTTATATTAACATTTTCGACAGTTCCCACACTGATGCCCTGATACTTTAATGCTGAACCTTCACTCAATCCTTTAGAATCTTTAAAAAATATAGATATAAGGGAACCAGTTCTAAATGCACTATCATAACTATCATAAATTTTAAACACACTTCCAGGTGCTGTCTGTTTGCTACCTGAACTCCAACGATTACTAAATCCAATTCCTCCATCAATAATAGTTTGAATTGATTCAGTTTTAATCTTTATACCAGATAGTCCTGCATTAATTTTTATTCCACTTACATTCCAAAAACGAGAATCTGTTTTAACAAGATGCACATAATCCTTATAAATATATGCATTAACATCAACTTCTCTGTCATTTGATGTCAAATTGTGATCTTGGATTTCTCCAACTTTTAATTCATTATAAAGTATTGGTGCCCCAGGTTTTAAAGATCCTAATTCTTTTACCCTGAACACAATATTAAGCCCACCTTCCTCCATTGCACTACTTCGGTTCTCATAAAGTTTAAATATTGTTTCATTTTGCACAGTGTTGCCTAATTGTCCATGAGGATTATCGAATGAAATTCCACCTTCTATAATTGTTACAAAAGATTCGATATGTATTTTTACACCTGAAAGCCCGGCATCTACAGTTATACCGCTAACGTTCCAGAATTTGGTTTTATCAGTCACTAAATGCTTATATTCAGGTTCTATATAGGCACGCACATATATTTTATTATCATCCTTTAATTTATGGCTATGTATTTCACCTACTTTTATTTTCCTGAAATAAACTGGTGAACCAGCTTGAAGAGAACCGAGATTGTCTGAAATAAGGGTAAAATGCAGTCCCGGAAGGCTCAAATCACCAACTGGTGGTTCTTTAAGAGCAACAAACTTTGTTTTGGTCTTACCACTACCTGGCTTTAACTTTATGTATGCCCCACTTATAATAGTCCCCAGATTAGAAATCTTACCAACCTCAAACCTAGGTTTTACAATCCAAAATTCGGTTCCATCTACTAAAAGGTAAGAAGCTTCTTTATCAATCAGAGCTGCAACAATTACATTATTTCCATCCCTATTTAAATTTATTTTTGTTAAGTGCCCAATCTCCACTCCTTCATATTTAATTTTTGTCTTATCAACCTCTAGGCCGTCTCCCGAATCAAATGTAATTTGAATCGTGATGCCTTTATGCTCGTAGTTTTCATATATAAGATAAAGACCGATCAAAAGAGCTATAATTGGAACAATCCAGATTGGTGAAAATCTGGATTTTTTTGATACTTTAACTTTAGCCTGTTTCTCCTCGCTCATTATACCATTCTCCTTAGCTTTACTTATCTTTTATAACTGCATTATCCCAGACCAACCTTACATCAAATGTAGATGCAGCTATCATTGTAAAAAAGACGACTAGTCCAAAAAATGTTGCACCTTTGCCCGCAACTATAGTTACAATAGTGCCTAATTTAACTAAAGCCATTAATATTGAGATCATAAAGATATCTACCATAGACCACTTACCAATAAATTCTACAATTTTATAAATAGTATTTCTTTGCCCGGGACCCCACTTCCATTCAAATTGTACAGAAATTAAAAGTATCATTAATGAAAGCATTTTCATTATCGGTATAAAAATACTTGCAAAAAACACAAGTAGAGCAAGAGGGTAATCTTTTGAATGAATAAATGCTATTACACCACTTATAATTGTATGAGCTTCAACATTGCCAAAAGTATCGATTACCATCACCGGATAGATGTTTGCAGGTATGTAACAAATAGCAGAAGTTAATAAAAGCGCCCATGTCCTTGATATGCTATTAGGTTTTCTTTGATGTAGTTCGAGTCCGCATACATGACACTTTGCTTTTTCCTGATCTTTAAAACTATTTATATCGTATAAGGAATTGCAAATCTCACAACTAACAAGAGAAAGATCTTTAGCGGTATTATAATTTATAGTATTCATTTTCCCCATTGTTCCATTTTTTTCCATATTACAAAATTATCATATGATATTGATGAAATAATTATTAAAAGTAATAGAGCTATATAACAAAAAAGACCTGTACCAAATGAAACTTTAGCAATACTACTAAGTTTGGTAAGTGCAACAAGTATTCCAAGCATATAAACTTCAAGCATAACCCATTTGTTTATTTGTTCATGAATCCTGAAGATCTTACTAACGTATGGAAGTTTTATATTAAACTTAAAAGAAATCATCGTATACAATAAAGAAGTAATACTAATTAATGGTAAAAATATAGAAGTGAGAAATACTAGAATAGAAACAAAATAATAACCACCATTGAATAATTCCTTAACGCCCGTGAAAAGAGAGTTAGCTTTTGTGTTTCCAATTACTGATAGAGTTAAGATTGGGTAAAAATTTGCTGGGAAATACATTATAAAAGCACCGAGGGTTAAAGCTAATGATCGATCAACAAAGGTTAACTTTTTAACATATAAAGTGTTTCCACATCTTGAGCATCTAGCAACTTCATTGATTTTTACTGGTATTAATTCATG
>SMWS01000094.1 GCA_004356685.1 Deltaproteobacteria bacterium | reverse complement strand
GTCATTTTCCAGACCTCATGTTCATATGTATCGTCAAAGATAAGACTTTTCCCTTCATCCCACTCATTGAACTGGTCGTGCACTCTGATTCTGCATTTTTCTTTAGACTCAGGAATAATCAATCCTAGGTGATATCTGAGCACTCCGTTAAATGGTCCTTTATGTGCGGGTATATGTTTGTCAGGAGAAAGAATTGAAAAGAAAGCTGTCTTCATACCCGGTATTATTTTTAGAATCCTGGCAGTTTCAGGGCATCTTTTACAATTCTGTTCACTCTCAATGCCATAACCTGCAAGAAAATATGTTTTCCAATTGTCATCGCTGGATATAGGTTTTATTTGTGTCACAATATCATGAAAGTTTGGAAGTTCTGTCCGAAACTTCATTACATCCTCTAATTCGCTTCTTATCATTAACCATTCATTTTCAACCTCTTTTACCCAGGGAAAACTTGAATTATCATAAACGGGGGGATTGCCATAAATCGAATATTTTTCATTCATGCTTTCAGCCCAGTTTATAAATGAAGATACCCGGTCTGAAACATACTTTTTAGGTGGATTATATTGTTTAACTGCAGAATATTTATCCATTTCAAGATTCTTAAGCGCTTTTATTTGAATACTTTCTAATTTTGATTATGTCTTGTATGAGATGTATACAAAATAGCAGCATTGCAAATGTTAAAGATCCAAAAAGCCAGGGATAACCACCTATAATTGAAACCACAAGAAACCCCATTGCATAGAAATTCCTACGGGACATGGGCCTTAAGAATAAAATAATTTTTCTAATTAAAGAGCGCTGCTCATTATCAACATACTTATCAACTGTAAAATATGAAACGAGACTTCCTGAATTCGTATAATTTACCAGGTAGTAAAAAGACCATGATAAAAAGAAGACAAACACAAATAAATTAAACAACCCAAAAACTATAACCAACCCACTGTCTGACACTCTGTAATATCCTATTGTTAAACCTATAAAAAAAGATAACATCGTAAACTGATCTGAGATTGTATCGACCCACTGACCAGTTTTTGTTTCCATCAGTTTAACCCTTGCAACCTCTCCATCACATCTGTCAAGAATCGTTGCCAAGTATAAAAAGAAGCAACCCATTACCGGTTGTTTAAGAGCCAAAAATACTCCGGAAAACACTCCAATAATATTAATCAAAATACTTATCATGTTTGGAGTAAGAGGAGTTTTTACAAGAAGACGGCTTGTTGGAAGAGAAAATTTGCTGTTTATTGTTCTGGAAATCCAGCCAGTGGCAGTCTTGCCAACATTAGAGAATAAAATATCTTCGGCTTTTTTGAAAGACTCTGTGGACTCAGTTAGATGATACCAATAACTATCCTTTATCTCTTTATATTTAACTTTAAAAGAATCTGAACTTAGCTTGTCACTTACATAATTGTCCAATGAAACATGGCTGTTAATAGCCTTTTTTAAGTCTTTGCCGTTAGATATGAACGCCCCTATTGCCTTGCCGCTATTTGTAAAACCACCTTCGATACGGCCACTATTTAGTGTGAGATATGGATCGTTAGTGTTGTCTACAAGGATACGAAAATCATTCTTGGCTATTTTTTCATTAATAAAGGTGTTAATCGAATCAGGAGTGATGAGAAGGTTAGACTGCAGGACAAGATAGGGCTTAGATTCTAATTCAATCTTATCCCCACTGCAGTGCCAGTTTACCTTGGAGTTAATTCTTTTATCATTTTCAATATTATCTACAGCCTCGTAATTATTTGAATCAGTTAGAATGGTAAAGTTAGTAATTCCTGCCCTCTGGGCAACAATTATTAATCTATTTAGTTGGGGAACACCTACAAGTTTTTGAGTGGGGAAAGAGCCTAATTCTACTCCATCAATGCCAATACCATAGGCAACAATAATTGCATGATCCATTTCTATAAAAGTTTATCTGTTACTATCAACAACCCTCAGCAATCTTTGTTCGTAAGGCTTATCAGAATAGAATTTACTATTTAAAAATTTATTAGAATTTATTCTTGCTTTAAAGAGGTCGCCCGGATAATCCACATCCATCCAAAACATATCCTCTACATCAAAAGATTTAATCTTATAACCTTTTTCAATAAGTCTATGAATCGCTGAAATATACCATTTCTTTTCAGGACTATCTGATCTCATCTCTTCTTCTATAGCTCTCTTTAAAAGTTCAACGCCAGTATCTCTAAACACTCTCACGCCTACTGACTCTGCGCTTGGAGAACTCTCAAGCGATTTTCCAACCTCTATGATATTCCCTTCTTTTACTACAATTTTCATGTCTTCGTCTTCATATTCATCTCTCCTTTTTGCAGGAAGACAAATCTTTTCTTCCAGCATACTCAAAGCAGAGTCTAAAACATCAAGCTCGAACACATCATCTCCGTTCATAACGACTATATCCTGATCCATCTCTCCACGTGCAATCCAAAGTGATATTAAGCTATTTGTGGTTTGATAAAAAGGATTATAAAGAGTCCTGATTTTTAGTCCTAAACCATCATAGGTTCTTAAGAAATTTTCTACTTTTTCAAATCCAAACCCTATAACTATAACAACTTCATCTATCCCACAATCCCTTATGCTGTTTATCTGATGCTCTAAAATAGTAACTCCGCCTATATCCAGTAAACACTTAGGAATATACTTTGTATAAGGATATAATCTTTTGCCCCTACCTGCTGCAAGAATTATTGCTTTCATTAAAATTTCTCCAATCAAATATTACAGTTGCTGAAATGTAACTTAGGTAGGTACTTTAAGTATTTTATGAAAAAAAATACACCTTCATCCTACCATCTCCTTTAATAGACTTAGACTTATAACCTCTTTATCTTCATATGTCAATATTAAGATGTCTTTAGATAGTTAAAAGATGCATCGAATTTTAAATATCAAACTTTACATCAAAATATCATATATTTCTAAAAAACAGATACAAAATACTGAAACTGCTTAAAACATCCCAGCCCAATTAGATAAGACTCCTTTAACTTTAAGACCCTGCGATTTTTAGCTTGGCAATATGATCCGATATGTTTTTAACTGAATTATCTTGGTTTACATAAACGAGTTTGGGTTTATGCAAGCTTGCATCATTTTCGCTATAACTTGCGTAATTTGCAATTATTACCAGATCTCCACGTTTAGCAAGATGTGCTGCAGCTCCGTTTATACATACATCCCCTGATTTTCTCTCTCCTTCTATAACATAAGTAGAAAACCTGTTTCCATTTGTAATGTTATATATATGTACCTGTTCATATTCCTGCAAATCAGCTAAATCCATTAAATCCCTGTCTATACTAATGCTGCCTTCATAGTCCACATTTGCATCGGTAACAGTTGCTCTGTGAATCTTTGATTTCAGTAAAGTGCGGTGCACAAATATACCTCCTTACAACCTAATATTATCTATTAGCCTTGTCCCGTCTAATCTTGCGGCTATAGCAACAAGATCCCCCGGGCCGGCTAATTTCTTTTCAATTAAATTTTTCCCATCTACTATCTCTAAATACTCTATTTCATCAATATTCGCTTTATTTAGGATTGAATACGCACTATCCAATAAATTGTTTCTATCAGTAATGCCAGTATCAAACTGTTGTTTGATATTAAATAAGGCTTGTGAAATCGAGCAGGCTTTTTCTCTCTGACCACTGTCCAAATAATCATTACGAGAACTCATTGCAAGACCACTTTGCTCTCTTACTATGGGATGTGAGATAATATCTACATCGAGATTTAAGTCACAGACCATCTTTTTTATTACCTGTAGCTGCTGATAATCTTTTTCTCCAAAAACTGCATAATGGGGTTTGACGATATTAAACAGCTTTAACACTATTGTTGCCACTCCTTTGAAATGACCAGGTCTTAATTTTCCACACAAGGGTTTTTGTAGTTCTTCAACCTCTACATAAGTTTGAAAATGATCTCCATACATATCCTCTAATTTTGGAAAAAAAATGGCGTCAACCCCAATTTCTTTTAACAACCCCTTATCTTTATCCAGGTCTCTTGGATATTTATTGAAATCTTCGGTTGGACCAAATTGAGCAGGATTTATAAATATACTAACGACACAAATATCTGAAATATTATTTGCATTCTTAATTAATTTTAAATGCCCTGTGTGAAGAGCCCCCATTGTTGGAACAAAGGAAATTTTATTTCCTTCTGCCCTAATCCTGTCAGAATAGCTCTTCATATCAGCAATGTTATCAATTAATTTCATTTTTTAGTTACTCCAACTAAAGCTGTTACCGTCGGCTGGAAATCTGGAATTTATAACATCAGCAGAATATGACTTTACGGCTTTAGTCATTAAATCTCTAAAATCTACATATTGTTTTACAAATTTAGGCATCTTTCCGGTATGAAGACCTACTAGATCGTTAATTACTAATACCTGACCATCACAATGCGGTCCTGCACCGATTCCGATTGTTGGAATTGAAACACTGCTGGTTATTTCTTTTGCAAGCTCAAGCGGTATACCTTCGAGTACTATTGAATATGCCCCTGCAGTTTCTGTATCTTTTGCAAGCTTGATATATCTTTTTGTTTCTCTTTTATCTCTTCCCTGAATTTTATAACCGCCCATCACATGATATGACTGCGGGCAAAGCCCGATATGTCCCATTACAGGTATTCCTGCTTTATTTATTGAATGTATTGTTTCTAAATATTCCTCGGTTATTTCCAGTTTCACAGATTCTGCGAATCCTTCTTTTATTAGCCTGCCGGCGTTTTCCACAGCTTTTTCTCTTGAACTTTGGTAGGACATAAAGGGCATATCAGAACATATATGGGAATTTTTTATTCCTCGAGACACTAGCCTTGTATGGTAAATCATATCTTCTATCGTGACAGGAAGCGTAGTATCTTGTCCTTGTACTACATTTCCCAGTGAGTCGCCAACTAAAATAATATCGACACCCGCTTGGTCAACTATGCGGGCGGTTATAGCATCGTAAGAGGTAAGCATTACAATCTTTTTATTATCTTTCTTTTTTCTGACTATGTCAGGCACTCTAATTTTATTCATAATATTTATCTTTTTACATGCAAAAAAGACAAAAAAAAACCAGCAAAAGAGCATTACTCTTCACCGGTGATTCTTTTATTTTTCTATTATAAGGTACGGCTCATTGTTCCGTCCTGCTTTTTAATCCTTAACTAAATTTTATAATTAATAAAAAGTCTCAGTTCCTAATATGGAATCTAAGCTCATTGAAAATTTAATTTAAATATACACTTTGTCAAATATTAGTTCTACTCAAGTTTGATTGTTGGTTTATACCCCAACTTTCTCAATTTTTTATATTCATCTTGTGCATCGTTCCTTGAATTGTAACTACTCAGTCTTACTCTGTAGTATTTATCACTGTTCAGTGAATATTCATAAACATCTACATTATCAAATTTAGCAGACAATTTATTTTTTAGGTTATACGCATTATTTTTGTTTTTAAAAGAACCAACCTGGATTATATATCTTCCTTTAAAATAATTATCATCTCTGTTGGGAGTTGAGATAACTTCTACCTTTACTTTTACTGTTCCCGGCCCCAGCAGACCAACCTCTTTAGCCGCTGCATAAGACAGATCAATAATTCTTCCTTTTACAAATGGTCCCCTATCATTAATTCTTACTATTACATCCCTACCATTTTCAAGATTTGTCACCCTTACAATAGAATCCATTGGAAGAGCTTTATGTGCTGCTGTCAGTTGATTTTTATCAAATCTTTCACCGCTTGCCGCCCGGTTGTTATGTTCTTCTATTCCATACCATGAAGCCAATCCAACCTGTACATTTCCACTTACATCATCTTTTTCTTCATAGCTTTTCGGTGTCCTTTTGGGAAAGTATTTATAAGCTCCACAGGACAGAGCAAAAGTTAGGGTTAAAAATAATAGAAATTTTATCCTCATTATAATCTATACATTAAATCGATTTAAGAACGGTTGTTTGTATAATAAATCTTATAAAATATAACCTTAAATCATATGAATAGATACAATTTGTGAATTAAATATTACATAACTGATACTGATTTCTTGAGTTTATATAAGTTTAGAATAGAATATATTTTTTTTAATACTAACTAAGAAAATGAGCAAAAATTCAGAAGAATTTTCACTTATACAGAGACTCCCTAACTATGTTTTTAATACTGTAAATGAATTAAAAACAAAATACAGGGCAAAGGGAGTAGACATTATCGACCTGGGAATGGGAAACCCGGACCAGCCAACCCCAAAACATATTGTAGATAAACTAATAGAAGCTGCCACCAAATCAAGAAATCACAGATATTCAGCATCTGCCGGTATACCTAAATTAAGACTTGCTATATGCGACTGGTATAAAAGAAACTATAACGTAGATCTTAACCCGGATACAGAAGTAGTAGCTACCATCGGATCAAAAGAGGGTATTTCCCATCTAATGCTCTCAATACTGTCACCTGGCGATATGGTTATAGTTCCAAACCCCGCTTACCCAATTCATATTTATTCAGTAATCATAGCAAGAGGAGATATACAGGGTGTTAAACTATCCGATGATGCCACTTTGATTGAAGATATAGAGAAAAAAGTTAAAGAGCTCTGGCCAAAACCAAAAGTGCTTACAATTTCATTCCCAAACAATCCCACAACGCAGGTTGTAAGTTTAGATTTTTTCAAAAGAATATATGAGTTAGCAAAAGAATACGGACTTATAATAGTTCATGACTTCGCATATGCAGAGCTTTGTTTCGATGGATATAAAGCGCCAAGTTTTCTTCAGGTAAAAGGCGCAAAGAAGGTGGGGGTAGAGTTTTATTCACTCTCAAAAAGTTATAACATGCCAGGATGGAGAATCGGATTTATGGTGGGTAACCCCAAAATTATAGCGGCTTTAAAAAAAGTTAAGAGTTATATGGATTACGGCATATTCCAGCCAATACAAATAGCGGCAATAAGCGCACTGAATGGACCACAGGAATGTGTAGGCCAGATTAATGAAAAGTATCGATCAAGGAGAGACAGGCTTTGTGAAGGACTCTCAAGAGCTGGATGG